>DASTDQ010000866.1:0-2356 GCA_035710305.1 Vicinamibacterales bacterium
AGTCGTCGCGAAAGAACGACTCCATTCGAATCACGTGCTCCGAGGCTTCGTCGATCCACAACGTGCCCGCCGTCGCGCCGGTCTGGCGCTCGAAATCACTATTCGGCACGACGCCAGGTCTGGGCTCGAACTCCACGACGAGGGCCGGACGATCTCGAACCCGTTCCCGGCGGATGTTCCTGAACGCCGACATTCGGAGATAGGCGGGCAACACGTGTGCGTCGAGCAGCGGTATCAGAATGACCAGAGAACCCTGCGGGGGCTCCCCCTGCCGTCGAGGCACCGCTTTTTCCGACAGGCGCTGCTGCTCGTACTCCCGAACGATCTTGTTCACGCGCTCGTCCTCGCGGCGCCGTTCGGCTTCACTCAACGCCTCCCCGCCCCTCTTCCGGACCAGTTTCGAGACCGGCTGGCCGCCGACGTGAAAGGTCTCGTACGACGCGCCCTGGCTCAGCGTCGCGTGGCCCTGCTCGTCGACCTTTCCCGACGACGAGGTCATCGTGTACGCATACCCTGCGCGTAGTGGCCCCGCTCGCTGCTCGCTGCGTGTCACCGCTGACAGCAGGGCGTCGATGTCGAGAGGCCGCTCGGCCGGCACCGCCGGGACGTCGAATGCCTGTTCGCCGAGAGGAACATTGTGCGTGACGCGTTCCACGGCGATCAGAAAGGTCTCTCCATTCCGGTGCCACTCGACCCGGTGAGGCTCCATCACCTGATCGACCGGACGATAGTCGTCGAAGAACCGTTCTTCCAGGCCAGCGTCCGTCTGTTGCTCGTCCTTCACGAGCAGATAGCTGCTGGCGTCGAAGAAGAGCGTGCGCGTCATCGCGTCAGGCGAAACGGCGACGACAACGATGACGGGTCGTCCGCGCAGTTGATCCCGTCGAATGACGGAGACCTGATTGAGCGTCTCGGAATCCAGGAGACGCGTGTTGGCGTACGTCGCTTCGGCTCGGACACGAGAGACGGACTGGCCGTACAACGTGCGCAGGCCCTCGACGCCGTCTTCCTGCCACGCCGATCGGCCGTTGAACCCGGCGCGCCACCGGGAGTCGGCCCACGACATGCTCATGAAGTACCGGTCCGGGCGACTGGTTCGTTGAATGAAGACACCCGACCGCCCGCCCCCGGAACGAATGGTGCCGGAGACGTCGGTGCTGACGATCTTCTCGACAGCCTTCCTGCCGCCTATCGCCTCGATGTGCCGCTCGATGACCTTGCCTGCGGACTGGGCCTGGGCCGCGATCGGGTAACCGACCATCGCGATCGACACGCACAGCGCGCCGGACGTCAACCTCATGACCTGTCCCAAGATACCTGAACGACGGTGCACTTACAGCATAATGAACGGAGTGCTCACGGACAGCCACCAGCGGCCGCTGCGCAACCTCCGCCTGTCGGTCACCGACCGGTGCAACCTGCGGTGCAGCTACTGCATGCCGGAACCGGAGTACGTGTGGCTGCCCCGCGAAGACATCCTGCATTTCGAGGAACTCGAGATGCTCGTGGACGTCTTTACCGGGCTGGGCGTGGACAAGGTGCGGCTGACCGGCGGCGAGCCGCTCCTCCGCCGGGGGCTCCCCGACCTCGTGCGCCGGCTCGCGGCGCGGCCGGCAATTCGCGACCTCGCGATGACGACCAACGGCGTCCTGCTCGCGGCCCAGGCGGGCGCGCTGCGCGACGCGGGCCTCCATCGCCTCACGGTGAGCCTCGACACGCTGCGGCCGGATCGCTTTCGAGATCTGACCCGGTACGACGAGCTCGGGCGCGTGTTCGACGGCATTGCCACGGCTGCTCCGCTCTTTCCCGGCCTCAAGCTCGACACCGTCGTCATTCGCGGCGTCAACGAGGACGAGATGGTGGATCTCGTCGAGTTCGCGCGCGGCTACGGCGCCGAGATCCGGTTCATCGAGTACATGGACGTCGGCGGCGCCACGCACTGGTCGGGCTCGCGCGTCGTGTCGCGCCGGGAGATGCTCGACCTGCTCGGCGCCCACTACGGCGAGATCACGCCGGTCGTCGAGGCTTCGTCCGCGCCGGCGGATCGATACCGGCTCGCCGATGGAACCGTCTTCGGCATCATTTCATCGACGACCGAGCCGTTCTGCGACTCATGCGATCGAAGCCGGCTGACCGCGGACGGGTTGTGGTACCTCTGCCTCTATGCCGCGCACGGCACGGACCTTCGCCGCCCCCTGCGCGCCGGGGTTTCAACCGATCATCTCGCCAAGCTGATTCGCGCGACGTGGGAAGTCCGGAGCGACCGCGGCGCCGAAGAACGGCTCGCCGCGCGCGACCGGTCGCCGCTCATCCCGGTGGATCGGCTCCGCCGCGACCCTCACCTCGAGATGCACAC
>DASTDQ010000867.1:0-14119 GCA_035710305.1 Vicinamibacterales bacterium
CAGATCGTGTCGGCCTCGACTCGCACCTGCGACCCGTCGATCGCCGTTATGGCCTGCCGGGTGACCATCGATACGACCCGGCTCACGACCTCGTTCGGAGTCTCCACGATCGCGCCCGGCTGGCTGCGTGGCACAAGCGCACCGTCGCCCCGATACGCACGGTCGGCGAACGCCTCGCGAGCTGTACGGAGTCCGGCACGCTGCCCCGCTTCGATGAGCCGCGAGCCGGCGAGGCCGAAGAGCACCAGCGAGCGATCGACGCTCGCCGTCGCGCGCGCGATCGCGTCGGCCAGTGCCGGTTCGCGCGCGGCCATGTTGTACAGGGCGCCGTGCGCCTTGACATGCTGCAGCCTCACGCCCTGCGCGGCGGCCACCGCGGCCAGCGCGCCGATCTGGTAGACGACGAGATCCTCGATCTCGCGCGGCGTGGCGTGGATCTCCCGGCGGCCGAAACCGGCCAGGTCTGGAAACCCGGGATGCGCTCCCACGGCGACGCCTTGCTCACGTGCCATGGCCACTGTGTCGCGCATGACGCCGGGGTCTCCCGCGTGAAATCCACAGGCGACGTTTGCCGACGTGACTGCCTCCATCAGCAATTCGTCGTGGCCGAGCTTGTACGCGCCGAACGACTCGCCAACGTCAGCGTTCAGATCAATGCGCATACGTGAAAATCAGGCGTGTAATTCTTCCCACATTCCTGGGTACGTTTGCTGGGGAAGTCCCCGTTTTTCCTAAGAAAGTCGTTCGGCACGGCCATTGCCAATATCCCAGGTGTCGGCCTGTGGTTTACGGCAGGGCGCCGTAAATGCTGGGGGGAGCCAGGCTGGCATTTCAGGATGGGGCACTCTTCGGAGCGCCCCGTCCTGTATTTTTTTCGCTAGACCCCGGCACCCTCGGGATACTCGAGCGCCAGCTTCAGCTCGCGCGCAAGAGAATCCACCGTGGTTCCAGCCCGCTTCCAGACTCCTTCGCTTTCGAACCGCAGGTTCCCGATTCGTCGGCCCCAGGGGGCGATGACACGGCCGATTGCCCGGAAGTCGCTGCGGTCGGCGTGTTCCTGGTCGAGCCTGCGCACCACGTCGGGCGCCACCCGGATGAATGCGCGCAGCGCCGTGGCCGATTTGATGCTGTACTTCCTGCCGCCCCACGCGACGCTGAAGACGACCGAAACCTGCTTGAAATAGTTCACGAAGAACCGTTTCGCGTCCTCGCGGAAATCGGCGGACTTCCGGGGGCCCCCGAACGCATCGCTCGCGAACAGCTTTTTCAGCTCCTGCGCCAGCGGCGCTTGGGCCACGCGTCCGTGGCCCACGCCGAGAAGCTTGATCTCGCCTTGCAGCGGCGAGTCCTCGCGATCGTTCAGCCCGCGGACGACATCGTGTGCCGCTGCGAGGGCGTCGTCGCGATAGAGCTGCCGGCCAGAGAGGCTCACCAGGTGCGAAGCGTTCAGGCGCGTGTGCTTGGCGTTGATCGTCACGAACATCTGCACGACGTGGTCTTCCGGCAGTCGGTCGAAGATGATCGCCGGCACGGTGAAGTCGTCCTCGCGGATGTTGTCGATGTCCGCGTGTAACGCCAGCAGCCGGTGCTGGCCGTCGATGGCCCGCAGGATGCCCTCGCGCTCAGGCACTTTGAGGCGCCCGATAGACGCTCCGTCTTCGACCGGCTCGAACGTCAGCTTCTCGTCGCACGAGATGATCACCGCGCCGGCAATCGACGGAAGGTCGCGAGCCTGGCGGCACTGCTCGTAATACTGGACGAGTTCGTCGATCTTTCGCCTGATGATTTGACGCTGGTAGGCCCTCTCGCTCGACGCGATCCGGCGTTCGAGCAGATCCCAGTTCACCTTCGACGGCGCTTTTTTCGCGCCGCCGCGGACGGGCTGCCCGGACTCTCCGTAGTTGAGCACTTCGAAGCGCACCAGCTTGTCGATATCTCCTGCGGTCAGTGAGGCCTGATAGAATCGAACCCCGAACTGCTGCATCCGGATAGCGGCCACGTTGATCATTCGTTTTTTGTCCGTCTGGGGAGTTGGCTCACGGAAGAAGTGGCGAATTGTAGCGGCCTGTCGCCCCGAATCTCAACCCGTTTCTGACCGTTTGCGATCGAAGCCAGCTCGGCGTCTACGGTAAACCTGATTGCCACTAATTCACAAGCCCTCTAGGAGTTAGTGATGGTTTGCCGGGATCGCCGGGCGCGGGCGATACCTCTGGTTTTGTGTCTAATCTCCGTGCAGTCGCTTCCGGCCCAAGCTCAGGCATTGCCGGACGCGCCCGTGGCTCGAGCGGTGAAGGTGACGGATGGGCCGGTGCTCGACGGCCGAGTGTCGGATGACCCCGTCTGGATGAACCTCGAGCCGCTCGTCGAGTTCTGGCAGACCGCGCCGGACGCCGGCGAGCCGTCGTCGGAAAGGACCGAGGTCCGCATCGTTTACACCGACGATACGCTGTATGTCGGCGTCGTGTTGACGGATCGCGACCCGTCAGGCCTCGTCGTCTCGGACGCGCGCCGCGACTCGCCACTCGACGACAGCGACAGCTTCCGGATGGTGCTCGATACGTACCGGGATCGCCAGAACGGCTTCGTCTTCGCCACCAACCCGGCCGCGCTCGAGTACGACGGCCAGGTAACCGGGGAAGGGAACAACAACCCCTTTGGCGGAGGAGGCGGAGGTGGTGGCGGCGGCGGGGGACGGCAGTCCAGCGGATCCGGCGGCGGCTTCAACCTGAACTGGGATGGCGTCTGGGACGTCCGGACGACCACCTCCGAGTCGGGATGGTCCGCCGAGTTCGCCATTCCGTTCCGCACGCTCCGCTACGAGCCGGGCACAGGTCGCCAATGGGGCGTGAACTTCCAGCGGACGATTCGACGGCGCAAAGAGACGGCATATTGGTCGAGGCTTCCGATCCAGTTCGACCTCATGCGCGTGTCGATGGCCGGAGTCCTCACGGGCCTCGACCTGCCGGTTCCGCAAAATCTCCAACTGGTGCCGTACGCGCTTGGCGAGGCGCGGCAGGGAGGTTTGTCGAACCCGGGTGCCAAGTACTTCGGCGACGTCGGCCTTGACGCGAAGTACAGCGTAACTCCGAGCCTGACGCTCGACGCCACCGTCAACACCGACTTTGCCCAGGTGGAAGTGGACGAGCAGCAAATCAATCTCGATCGCTTCAACCTGTTCTTTCCCGAAAAGCGCCCCTTCTTTCTGGAGAACGCGGGTCTCTTCGCGGTTGGCAGCCCGAGCGAAGCGGAGGTCTTCTTCAGCCGCCGCATCGGCATCGGCGAGCTCGGAGGAGAGATCCCGATCATCGGCGGCGCCCGGCTGTCGGGCCGAGCGGGTCCGGTGAACGTGGGCCTGCTCAACATGCAGACGGGAACGGTTTTCGGCCAGGCGGCCAACAACTTCACTGTGGCACGCGTCAGGCGGGACTTCGAGGGGCGCTCGAGTGTCGGGGCGATCTTCGTGGGCCGGCTGGCGACCGGCAACGTCGCCGACGACGACGATCAGAACCAGGCGTATGCCGCCGACGGCCGGTGGGGAATCGGTCGAACGGGGCTCGTCTCGGGCTTCATTGCCCGGACAGCGACGCCGGGATTCCCGGACAGTCAGCATGCATTTCAGGTTCTGGCCCGCAACGACACGCAGCCGCTGAGCCTCAGCGGCGGTTACACGGAGACCGGGCGGAACTTCAACCCGGAAGTAGGTTTCCTCAGCCGTGAAGGCGGGTTTCGGAAGGTCGAAGGCCAGGTGTTCTCGCGCCTGCGGCCGGGGGAGGCGTCGAAGTTTCAGGAGATCAGGCCTCACTCCAACTACCGCGCCTACTGGAATCACGACGGCATCCTGGAGACCGGCTTCTGGCACCTCGACTCGGCGTGGGAACTCAGGAGCGCGTGGGAGTTCAGCACCGGAGTGAACCTCACGCACGAGGGAGTTGTCGAGCCGTTTTCGATCTATCCCGGTGTCGTCGTCCCGGTCGGCGTCTACGACCATACGGAGGCGCAGCTCTCGCTCACGAGCAACGAGGGCGCGCCGGTGTCCGGCCGTCTCCAGCTGAACGCCGGCGGGTTCTTCGGGGGCCATCGTGTCAGGCTGACCCCTCAGTTTCGAGTGCGTGTTGGAGAGAACTTCAATACCGAAGTGGCCTGGGATCGGAACGACGTCAACCTGCCGTACGGCCAGTTCGTTACGAACCTGGGGCGGACTCGGGTGTCCTACTCGTTTTCCCCACGAGTGTTCGTCCAGGGTCTCGTGCAATACAACGATCGCGACAACATCTGGTCGACCAACCTTCGATTCGGCTGGCTTCAGCAGGCCAATGCCGGCGTCTTCATCGTCTACACCGACTCGCACTTCATCGACGACGAGCTCGGGCTAGGCCCGCGTGTCCCGAATCGCAGCCTCATCGTGAAAGTCAGCCGGATATTCGACGTGCTGAACTAAGGTGCGAGGGTGCGAGGGTGCGAAGGTGCGAGGGTGCGAAGCCCGCGGTCCTTGAGTTTGACGAGCGCGTACAGAAAGACGCACAGGGCCGCGTAGGCGGCCATCGCCTGCTCGAAGCCGAGCGCTCGATGGAGCGGGAGGCTCACAATCCCGTACACCATTTCCACGTGGATCCAGTAGACGAAGAGCGACGCCACGCCGAACTCCCGCAGCGGCGACCAGCCGCTCGCCCGCCTGCGCCACGCGTAGGCGGCAGGGATGGCCGTCATCACGACGCCCAGGTGCAGGAAGAAGATCGACGGTGAGGCGCTCCAGGACGGCGTCCCGGCGTACATCGACGGCAGGAACGTTGCTGCGTACGCTCCAAGCGCGACCGCAGGCCCGGCCAGCGAGAGAGCTACGACGACGCGGCGCTCTTCAGTCCCGGTGCCCGCGGCATCGAGCCACAGGCCGACTGCCGATCCAATCAGGAGAAACGCCAGCCATGGAAACAGCGTGAACGCCCCGGAGTCCGGCACGGGCTGCAGGTACCACGCAAGCGGGTAGGGCAGCCAGGAGGGCAGCGCCATCGCCCGCACGATCGGCGTCGCCAAAACCACGAGAACGGCCACGGCCGCCAGCCATGCCGCGCGGGATGACAGGCGCCGGCCCCGCGCCCACAACAGCGCGGCCAGCAGCATCCCGAGACCCATCACGTTGAGGATGTCCACCTTCAGCAGCGTTTGCGGGAAGACTCCGCCGCTGATCGCGAACGACTGCAGGCGGAAGAGGAACGCCAGACCGAGAATCTGCCACCCTCTTCTCCTGGCGAGCGCGGCTGCTTCCGAGAGGTGTGCCCCCTTGCGTGTCCGGGCTCCCGCCGCAAGCGCCAGCGCGATGCCGGCGAGGAAGAGAAAGAGCGGGGCGCTGAATCCTCCGACGAACATCGCCCACCTGTAAGCGGCCTCTGACCGGTCGGGTGCGCGCGTCCATGCATCGACCAGGTGCGTTTCGACCATGATCAACACAGCGACGCCGCGCAGCCAGTCGAGATACTGTCTACGCCCCACGGTGAGTACTGTATCGGGCTATCTCGCGGCCGGCTGCTCCATCCGTGGAGAGCGGTGGGCGGGACGGTGTCCGAAGAGTGCGGCGAAGCAGAGCCACGCCACCGGCAGCGCGACCATCAGATAGGTCAGGAACTGGCCGTAGCGGCCGTCCGGCCCGTATGGCTCGGTGGCCCAGTGAAGCGCCTCGCTACCCTGGAAGAGGTTCGCCTCCGTCAGCTCGTGCAGCCCGTAGATGGCCAGCTGCACGACGAAGATGCCAAGGAAGATGGCCGTGACCTGGAAGAACAGCGCGAGGTTCACCCGGTGTCCGTAACGCGACCAGAGCCAGGCCACAAACGCCGCGCAGAGCGTGCCGCCTATGGCGCCTGTGAGGATGCTCGAGGCCGCTTCCTGGAAGACCAGCGTACCCATGAGCAGCGCCGTCTCCATCCCCTCGCGCGTGATCATCAGCAGCGTGAACAGGAATACGCCGACGAGCGCCTTCGTCCCGGACTTCAGCGCAGTTGTCTCGAGGCGCGATTCGATCTCGCCTTTCATGCGCTTCGCGTGACGCCACATGTGGACGATGAGCGTCCCGACGAGAACGGCCGCCGTCAGCGCGAGAACCCCCTCCCACAACGCCTGATTGGACGCCTGCTGGAACAGGATGGCAGCCCCGATGCTGACCAGGATGGACACGCCGATGCCCCAGTGCACGGCGGGTATCAGCTGCGGCCGCCCGGTCTTCCGGAGATAGGCCAGGCTGATGGCCACGATGAGAAACGCCTCCAGCCCTTCACGCAATGTGATGACGAACGCCTGTTCCATGATCGGCTCCCCGCTAAACTGAGACGGAGTCTCAGTCTAGATCAAACCGGGGGAAACCCCCAAACTCCCAATTCCCAACTCCCAAAAGGCGGTGGGGCGTTGGGGGTTGGGCGATGGGGGTTGGGAGTTACTTGATGGGAATGGTCCAGAAGTAGATCGACCGGCCGTTGACCGTCACTGTTTCCAGCGGCTTGCGCTCGACGCCGTCCGCGCTCATGTCGAAGGCGTGCGAGACGATGCGGGTCCCCGGCTTCAGTTCCTTGTTCAGTTTTGGCAGCAGCTTGACGTTGAGCGAGGGCAGAAGATACAGCGTCACGACCGTCGCTTCGCTGATGTTCGTCGTGAACAGATCCTGATTGAGGAACCTGACCCGGTCCCCGACGCCGGCCGCCTTCAGGTTTTCGGTGGCTTCCTTGATGCGTTGCGGATCGATGTCGATGCCGGTCGCGCGTGCGCCGTAGGTCTTTGCCGCCGTGATGGGAATCCGGCCGTCGCCGGAGCCAAGGTCGTAGATCACGTCGTTCTTCGTGACCTTGGCCAGCTTCAGCATCGCGTCGACGACCTCTTGAGGCGTCGGGACGAAGATGACGTCGGGCCCCCGATCGGGGGCTGCTGCCGCAGGCTCCGCCGCCGGCTGCGGTTGAGGCGACTTGCAGGCCCACGCGGTCGAAACGACCAGAATGGCGGCCCAGAGCAGTTTCTGATGTCTCATGGGCGCCTATGGTATAGCGACTGGCCGTTAGCCGCTAGCTGGCAGCGGGTAGCTGGTTGTCGTGACTCCGAACGACCGGCGACCGCTACGAACTGATGGAGCGATCGCGGAATGCCGGCTGCGACCCGGTGAGCCGACTCCACAGAGCTCGGCCGGGCTGCGTGAAGAACGCGTGCCACGCCGTCCTCGGCGCCTCGGCCCTCCGTTCATCGCTGCTGCGCCGCCCGACGGGATGGTTGAACTCGTCGCGATACTCCGATGGAGACGCCACAATCGCCGCAATCTCCTGGATCGTTCCTCCCGTGCGGCGATCGCCCTGCGGAAAGAGCCTGCAGAACTCCTCCAGCGTATCGACGGGATCGAGATCGACAGAGAGCGCATAGGTGCGAATCCACGCGCGCGCGTACAGTCCGCGAGGCCACGCGGACAGGTCGTTGTTCTCGAAGGCCTCGATGAGTTCGGGGCGGATGCGAAGGTTTTCCGCGATTGCCTCGATCGAGACGCGGGCGCGCTGGCGGTGCCGGCGCAACCGCGTGACGAACATCTCCTGAGGGTTCATGTGGTCTCCAGCCGGAAGACCAGCCAAGGGCTCCGCCCTCGGCTGGTTGACAGTCTCTCCTGGCGCTCCGCGCCTAGAAAGCAATTCCCGCGCCTCACCAGCCGGACCGACGCCGTCCTTTTTACCTGCTGTTCCGTGAAGACTTAGGCAAAAGCTCGAATGCGGAATTCATTGCCGTACTCACGAATCCGCCCCATTGGATTACATATTTCGGGTTAATCCAGAGAAGGCGTTTCCCCGCTGAGATATGCGCTCAGCTTCGTTAGATCGAACTGTAAACCCGTGTAGAAAGGTCCGAACTCCGCGTACTTCGCGCTCGCTTCGTCGAAGCGCATTTCGTAGATGAGCTTCTTGAACACGAGCGGGTCCTGCGCGAACAAATCGACACCCCACTCCCAGTCATCGTATCCGATCGACCCGGAAATGACCTGAGTGACCTTGCCCGTGTAGTGGCGTCCGATCATGCCGTGCTCGCGCATCATCGACGCGCGCTTCTCGAACGATTCCGAGTACCAGTTCACGCTTTCGCCGCGCCGCTTGTTCATCGGGTAGAAGCAGACGTAGCGCGATTTCGGCACCTCGATGAAGAGGCGATTCATCACGCGCTGCCGCTGCGTCTCCATCTCGGCGTCGAAGGCGCGGTCGAACGCCTCGCTGCCTGGTTTGTGGAGCGCACCGAGCTGCTCGTGGATCTTGGCCGTCATCTCGTACATACCGAGCTCGACGATCGACACATACGACGTCGTCGGCTCGAGGTAGGCGCACAGCTCGGCGCGCGACAGCGAGAGCTGTGCCTGGGCGAGCTGCTCGAAGCCGCGCCGGAAGGCGATGAACATCAGGTCCGCCTTGTGCCCCAGCATCTGCGCGACCGCGGTGGCGCCCGCGTCGGGCACCGACAGGGCACGCCCCGCCTCGTCGGCCATCCGCTGCACGTCGGCCTGCGACGCCTGCTTCAACCGATCCCAGCGCACGCGGTACATGAGATGGAGGATGCTCCACCCCTCGAGCGATTCGGGCACGAACGGGTTGTGCATTGGCATCAACTCTCAACGGCGGCCGGGACGGCCTTGCCCTTCGAGCGGAAGAGACGTGCGGCCAGCCAGTCTCTCGTGTCGGCAAGGATCTCGTAGACGGTCGGAATGACGAGGAGCGTCAGCAGCGTGGACGTGACGACGCCGCCGATGACCGTGATGCCGAGCGGCGCGCGGAAGTCGCCCCCTTCACCGCCGCCGAGCGCGACCGGCACCATGCCGGCAACGAGCGCAAAGGTGGTCATGAGAATCGGACGAAGCCGCACGCGTCCCGCCTGAATGAGCGCCTCGCGGCGGTCCAGCCCCTCCTCCTCCGACCACTTGGCGAAGTCGATCAGCAGGATGGCGTTCTTCGCCACGATGCCGACGAGCAGGATGACGCCGATCATGCTCATGATCTCGAGCGGCTTGCCGGTGATGAGCAGTGCCAGCATCACGCCGATGAGCGACAGGGGCAGCGACAGCAGGATCGCGAGCGGCTCGAGGAACGACCCGAACTGCAGCACCAAAACGAAGTACATCAGCATGATCGCCACCCCGATGGCGACGAACATCTGGCCGAAGATCTCCTGCTGCTCCTCGGTCTCACCCCCCTGGCTGATGGCGTAGCCGGCCGGGAAGGTGACGGCCTGATCGACGCGCGCCATCGTGTCGCCGACGACGGCCGACAAGGGGCGGCCCTGCGTGTTGGCTTCCACGGTGATCACGCGATCGCGGTTGAGATGATCGATTCGTGCGGGACCGATCGACGGGCTCACGCGCGCGACCTGTCCGAGAGGAATCACGGCGTTCTGCGCACCAGCAACGACCAGCGGCAGCGACTCGAGGTCGGCGACGAGCGTGCGCGACTCGGGCGCCATGCGGATCGTGACGTCCCTCGTTTCGCCAGACGGGTCGATCCAGTCGCCGACGTCGATCCCCGCAAACGCGGGGCGAAGCGCCTGTGCCACCTGACCCACCGTCACCCCGATCGAGCCTGCCAGGCCACGATCGAGCTGCACGTCCAGCTCGGGCTTCTGACCCTTCGTGGACAGGCCGACCTCCACGGCGCCAGGCACCTGCCGCATTTCGGCGGCCACGGCCTGCGCGAGGCGCGTCAGCTCCGACGCGTCGGATCCCCGCAGCTGCAGCTGGATCTGCTTCTGGCCCGGTTCCCACCCGGTGCTGATGGACGTCGTAAGTCCTGCCACCGTGGCGAGCTCCGCCCGCAAATCGGCCACGACCTCGGCCTGACTGCGCTCCCGCTCGCCCTTCGACACGAGCTTGACGTAGACCCGGCCCTCGTCGACCGCGTCCCCCTGTCCGCCGATGGCCGTGTAGACGTAGTCGACCTCCGGCCTCCTTCGGGCCATGCGGGAGACTTCCTGCGCCTTCAGACGGGTGTAGGCGAGGTTCGATCCGGGTGGCGTCTCCAGATCCACGTTGAACTGCGATTGGTCCTGTTCCGGGATCAGTCCGGCGCCGATCACGCCGTACGCCGGAAGAGCCAGGGCCGCGACGAAGGTCGCCAACGCCAGGAAGACCATGGCGAACCTGTGGTCGAGCGCCCACGCGATCACGCCCTTGTACGCCTCGGCACGGCGGTCGAACCAATGATTGAACCGTCCGAGCAGTCGCGACAGCAGCGGCCGCTGCTCGAGCGGCGTCTTCGGGTCAGGCCAGTACGCCGAGAGCATGGGATCGAGCGAGAAGGACACGAACAGGGAGACGAGGACCGAACAGACAATCGTCAGTCCGAACGGCTTGAACCACTGTCCGGCAATCCCGCCGAGGAACGCGATCGGGATGAACACCACCACGATCGACAACGTCGTCGCCGTGACGGCGAGCCCGATCTGGTTGGTGCCGTCGATGGCGGCCTGGTAGTGGCCCTTGCCCATCTGGACGTGGCGCACGATGTTCTCCCGCACCACAATCGCATCGTCGATCAGGATGCCGATCGACAGCGATAGGCCGAGCAGCGACATCGTGTTCAGCGTGAAGCCGTAGGCCCATACGGCCACGAACGAGGCAAGAACGGACACCGGCAGCGCCAGGCCGGTGATGACCGTCGATCGCCAGGAGTTGAGGAACAGGAAGACCACGACCACGGTCAGAGCCGCGCCTTCGAGCAGCGCCTCCTGGACGCCAGCCACCGAGCTCGCCACACGCACTCCGGAATCGGTGACGACGCGAAGGGTCACGCCCGCCGGCAGGGTCTTCTGAATCTCGTCGACGCGGGACCGGACCTGCTCGGCCACGGCAGTGGTGCTGAAGCCGGTGGACTTGATGATGTCGATCCCCACGGCGACTTCGTCGTCGTAGAGCGCGAAGGACCTCGGCTCTTCCGTTCCGTCGCGAACGTCCGCAAGGTCGCCCAGACGAACGACTCTTCCCTGCGCCTGCGACACCACGAGTTGCTTGAAGTCGGCCGGAGAGTCGAGCCGGCCCTTCAGCCGTATGGTCCGCTCGTCGAGCTGGCCTTCCAGGCGTCCCACGGGGGACGCGAGGTTCTGCGACTGCAGCGCCAGCACCAGCTGCCCCACGCTGACGCCGGCCGCCTGCAGGTCGCGCGGGCGGATTTCGACGACCAGCTCCCGCTCGATCGCTCCGACCAGATCCACCGATGCCACGCCCGAGATCGAGCGCAGGTGCCGCGTGATCTCGGGGTCGGCCATTCGCGTCAGCTCGGCTCCGCTCAGCCCCGGCGAGGACAGCGTCAGCGACATGATCGGACGATCGGCAGGGTCGTACTGCGTCAGGATGGGCTCTTCCATCTCCGTCGGCAGCTCGTTGCGAATCTCCGAGATCTTGTCGCGCACCTCCTGGCTCGCCACCCGCGGGTCCTTCGAGAAGTCGAACTCCACGATGATGTTGACGAAGCTGTCGAGTGAGTTCGACGTCATCCGGTCGATGCCGCTGATCCCGGACAGGACTTCCTCGATCGGATCGGTCACCTCGCGTTCGACGACGTCGGGTGATGCGCCGGGATACGGAATCGAGACGACGACCACGGGGGCGTCGATCTCCGGGAACTCGTCGGTGTCGAGCTGGAGGAGCGCCACCACGCCGAACACGACGAACATCAGCATCGCGACGATGGTCAGGACAGGTCGTTCGATGGCGGTGTCTGAAATGAACATGGCGTTACTTCGTTGTGATGACTCTTACCGGCGTTCCCGGGGTGATTCCCTGCGCCGCGCCGCTGAGGAGGGTGTCTCCGTCCTTCAGGCCCGAGGCGATGAGGACCTGCTCGCTCCGGGGATCCCTCAGTCCAAGTGTGACGCTGACGCGCTCGGTCGTCCCGCCCACGACGCGGAGAACCCACGGCTCAGGCCCGGTGGTGTTCACGGCCTGGATCGGCGCGACCACTCCTTTCGCCGTGGAACTGACCACGCGACCTTCGGCGAAGAGTCCGGCCACGAGCTCGCCTCCCGGGTTGGGAATCGACACGTAGATCGGCACTTGTCGCGTGGACGGATCCGCCTGGGGCGCGATCCGTTCGATACGCCCCTGGAAGGATCGCTCGTAGCCGCGCACCCGGAACTGCACCGTTGCGCCCACGCGAAGCACCGGCAGGTCCTCGGCCGTGACCGATGCCTCGAGACGCATGGACGAGGGATCGATGATTCGGAACAGCTCCGTTCCCGGCGACACCACGTCGCCGGCGTGGACGGCGCGCCTGGAGACAATCCCCGCGAACAAGGCGCGGATTTCCGTATCGCTCAGCGCGCGTTCGGCGCTCGCCAGCCTCGATCGCGCGTCCGCGACCTGCGCTTCCGCCGACGTCACGGCGTTGCGGGCGACGTCCAGGTCGCGCGCGGCGACGGCGCCAGCCTCGACCAGGCTCGCGGCCCGCTCGGCTTCGCGCCGCGCAACCGCCAGCTGGTTCTCCGCCGAACGGAGGGCCGACACGCTCGACAGCTTCGCGTCCTCGAGCGTGCGCGTCTCGATCCGGGCCATCAGCTCGCCGCGCTCGACCTTCTGCGCCTCGTCCACGTTCACTTCCACGACCGCGCCGCCGAGTTCCGCGCGCACGGTCGACTCGCGGGAGGCCGTCAGCTCGCCGGACACGATCGGTCCCACCACCACCGTACCAGCCGATACCGTGACGATGTTCTCCGCCCCGATCTGCACGGCCGGAACCGCGTCCCCGGGCGCCTTCTCTGCTTCGGTCGCGCATGAGACGGTCATCGCCGCGCCCAGCAGGACCCCAATCACACCTCTCACACCTCGCGTCATCATTCGGTTTTCCAATTGTCACCCGCACTTCACTGCGCAAATGCATTTCTGAACTGCCCGCTTCCCGAAGGTTGGGTCGGCGCTGGCGCGGCCTGCGGCTGCGCCTGTGGAGCCGTCGCTGCGGCGCCGGCCGCGCCCGACAGCGGCAGCTCCGGCAGCAGCGCCACCCGCGCCCGCGCGACTTGCAGATCGCGAGCCGTCAAAGCCCTGTTCGCTTCGGCCTGCTGCAGCTGCACCCGGGCGTCGGACAGCTCGAGCTGTGTGGACACGCCCGCCTTGTAGCGGACCTCGGCGATTTCGTACGCGCGGTTCGCCTGCTGTACCGTCCCCGCGGTCGCTTCCCAGGCCGCGCGGGCGGCGAACAGCTCGGCCCACGCTCCCCGCGTTTCGAGCGCGGCGAGCTCGTCGATCTGCTGCCGCTGCTTCTGCGACTGCTCGAGCTCGGCCTTCGCGACCATTTCGTCGCCGCGCTGCCGCCCGCCCGTCAGGATCGGAACGCTCACCGTCGCGCCGACCGTCCACGTCGAGCGGTCGAAGGTGGGCGCAACAGCGTTGTCGGGATACCCGATGCGGCTGTAGGTGGACAGCAGCGCCACGCTCGGCTTCGCCTGCGCCTCGGTGAGCCGCAGCGACGCCTCGCGCTGCCTCACGGCGGTGTCGGCCTGCGTCACCGCGATGCGGGGCTGCAGGATGCCCTTGCCCTGGACCACGGCGACCGGATCCTGGTCGAGCACGCTCCTTTCCGCGGCGGTGACACGCTCCGCGAACGCCGTCGGGGGCGGAAGGTTTTCAGCGCCCAGCGCGTCGGCGAGCTGCAGGTCGTAGTCGGCAGGCAGGTCGAGCATCTGCTTCAACCGCAGGTACGCGATCTCGCGGTCCACACGCCGCCGGATCAGGATCGGCAGCTGACCGTCGCGTGAGACCCTGGCGCGCAGTACCTCGAACTCCGGCTGCGTCCCGGCCTTGAACGAGGCTTCGACCTGCCGCAGTGTCGCGTTTGCCTGCTCCAGCGTCGCGGTGGCGATCGTGACGAGCTGCTGCGCGAGCACCGCGTTGAAGTAGGCCTGCGTCACGTCGAGCTGCAGTTGCGCCCTCGCGGTCGTGAGCCCCAGCCCCGCTGCCTCCCGGCCGACGGCGGCGAGCGTCATCTGGGCCCCATTGCGCCCGCCCGAGTACAGGCTCTGGGAGAACGACAGCGTTGCCCGCCAGGTGTTTGCGCGGCCGAAAGGCAGGTCCTCGAACCCGCTCTCGGTGCCGCCGCCCCCTCCGGGAAACTGAAAGTCGTCGAACACGCCTTCGAAC
>DASTDQ010000868.1:0-5861 GCA_035710305.1 Vicinamibacterales bacterium
GGGATCGACAGGTCGGAATGGATTCTGCTCGACTACTTCAACTTCGTCGTCCACATCTTCAGCAGGGAGCGCCGCACGTTCTACGGCCTCGAGCGGCTCTGGGGCAACGCCGCACGCCACGAATTCGGGAACGAGATTAAGTAGCCGTAGCCGTGTTTCTTCGTGACCCTGCGCTCTCCGCCGCCGATGCGCTGCTCGCGGCGCTGTTTGCCCCCTGCTGCGCCGCCTGCTCAAATCCGCTCGAGAGGCCGACGAGGGGACCAGTGTGTGACGCATGCTGGGCGGCCGTCGCCCTCGTCAGACCGCCTTTCTGCCGAACCTGCGGAAGCATGCTGGCGTCGTGGAGGACGCTCGACGGGGCCGCGGGCCTGTGCCCCCTCTGCCGCCGGCGGCCCGGGGCCGTCGATGCCGCACGATCGGTCGGTCCCTACGAAGGTGCTCTCCGCGACATCGTCCACGCGTTCAAGTACGAGGCGCGGCGGACGCTCGCACCGGCACTGGGCGGCATGATGCGCGAGGCCGGATGCGATCTCCTCGCGGGCGCCGCGTGCGCCGTGCCCGTTCCTCTTCATCCGTGGCGCCGCTTCAGGAGAGGCTTCAACCAGTCGGCCGATCTCGCACGCTCGCTCGGCCTGCCCGTAGTCCATGCGTTGTGGCGAATGCGGGCGACGGCTCCGCAAACCGGGCTCCCGGCCGCGGGGCGGCGCCGCAACGTGAGAGGAGCGTTCTCGGCTTCCCCGCTCCTCTCGCACCGCGTGCACCGAACGCTGATTGTCAATCGCGCCGTCGTGCTCGTTGACGATGTGAGGACGACGGGGGCAACGCTCGACGCGTGCGCGCGAGCGCTGAAGGCGGCCGGCGCGGCGGAAGTGCGCACGCTCACCGTGGCGCTGGCGGATCACCCCGCGCGGCGGAGACGCTCCTTCCACGCGATGTAATGACCCTCGGCGTTCGCCGTGCTCGAGCCGAACACTTCCAGCCCCGAGTCCGTCGAACGGTAACTCGCCTCGACGAACGTCTCACCAAGTTTCAGGTGGTAGTGGCAGTAACCCTCGAACACGTATCCGTTGCCGACCGGTGTCCCGGCGACGTCCACGCGGAAGATGCCGGGGGCGATCCAGGTCATGCCGAAGCGGGCATCGACGACCGTGCCGTCCTCGAAGTCGTGCTTGAAGGCGACGTCGAAGCCGGTCCCCGTTTCCCGGTTGGTGTGCTGGACCGTGTACGCCGCCGACTTGCCGACCTCGTCGTGCCACGCTCCAGACCCCGTGAACGATCCGGCAAGTCGGTCGATGGTGTTCATCGGCCTCCTCCACCTCAGCGAAGCAACGGCTCCAGCGCTTCGAATATCTCCGACGCGATCTTCTCGCGATCGCGACTGGCGTCGAGGAGCAGCCAGCCGCGCGCCCGCGCCTGACTCAGGTAGCTCACTCGCACGCGGGCGAGCAGCGCGAGATCGCGTTCGTAGGCGTCTCGGCCAGCGGTCTTGCGCTGCGCGGAGACCTCGGGCGCGATGTCGAGCAGAATCGTGAGATCCGGCTGTGGCAGGTAGCGCTGGATGTCGTGCAGCCATTCGGCGTCCAGCCCCTGCGATTCCCCGTACGCGACGCTCGAGGCGACGTAGCGGTCGCAGACGACGATCGTGCCGCGGGCGAGCGCGTCTTCGATCCGCGGCTTCGCTTCGTAGCGGTTGGCAATGTAGAGAAGCTGCATCACGTCGGCACGCCAGCGGCGGGTCCCTTCGAGGGCCTGCCGGATCTCGAAGCCGATTGGCGTGTGGTACGCGGGGAACGACAGCAGTTCCACGACGCGGCCCGAGCCGACCAGCCGATCCCGTACGCGCTCGGCCTGAGTCTGCTTGCCGCTCTGGTCGAGACCTTCAAATGCGATCAGCAGGCCGCGCATACGCCGTTCGGTACCATGAGAGGCATCACGTCTCGAGCGCGAGGACGTCGTCGAGCGTCTGCCTCCGCCGGATGACGCTCCATTGCGGGCCGTCCACGAGTACTTCCGGGGCCAGAAAGCGCCGGTTGTAGTTCGACGCCATGACCGCGCCGTACGCGCCGGTATCGAGCACGGCGACGAGATCGTCCACGCAGAGGTCTGGCAGCAGCCGCTCGCGCGCGAAGACGTCGCTGCTCTCGCAGATCGGTCCCACGATGTCCCACGGGCTCTCGCCGCCGCGCGGCGCCACGGGCACGATGCGGTGATAGGAGCCGTAGAGAGCGGGGCGCAGCAGCTCCGACATCGCCGCGTCGAGCACGGCGAACTGACGGCCGTCGGGGTAGCGCTTGACGTCGACGACGCGCGACACCAGGGCGCCGGCGTGCCCGACGATCGCGCGCCCGGGTTCGAGGATCACGGGAATCCCGATCCGCCGGAGCTCCGGCAGCACCGCGGCGGCGTATCCGGCGGGAGCCAGGGCCGCGTTCCCGTCGTACCCGATACCCAGGCCGCCTCCGAGGTCCACGTGTTCGAGCGCGAAGCCGTCGGCGGCAAGCTCGAGGGCCAGCGAGACCAGCGCTCGCGCCGCGCGCGCCAGCGGCTCGGCGGCCGTGATTTGGGATCCGATGTGCACGTGGACGCCGACGAACCTGAGGCTCCGCACGCCTTTCCGCTCGGCGCAGATGGCGCGCGCCTCCTCGATCGCCACGCCGAACTTGTTGCTCTTGAGGCCGGTGGAGATGCTGGGATGACTGCGTGCGTCGATGTCGGGGTTGACGCGGAGCGCCACGCGCGCGACACGGCCCCGCGCCGCCGCCAGCGCCGCAATCCGATCCAGCTCGCCTGGCGATTCCGCGTTGATCGTCCCGATGTCCCTCGCCACCGCGTCATCGAGCTCCTCGCGCGTCTTGCCGACGCCGGTGAACACGATGTCGCGCGGCTCGAAACCGGCGCGGAGCGCGACGTGAATCTCGCCTCCGGAGTTGGCGTCGGCGCGGCTCCCGAGCGAGCGCAGCAGCCGCACGAGCGCCAGCGTGGAGTTCGCCTTCAGCGCGTAGTGGATGGCGTGCGGGTACCCGGCGAACGCGTCGTCGATCTCGCGGTACGACTCGCGCACCGCGCGGGCGCTGTACACGTACACGGGTGTGCCGACCCGCTCGACGATGGATGCTACGCTGACCTGGTCGCAGTGAAGGCCCGCTGCCGAGGGCTGAAACGGTAGGTACACGAGCCTTCGCATGTTATCATGCGCGCATCTTCTGCATCCCGGGTTCGAGCGCGGTTCATCTGTCCGATCGCGACGTGCGTCGCCATCCCGCGTTTCGCGCGCGAGCCGACGCGGAGTCTCCTGCCAGAGATGCCTGACGCGCCTTCAACGACATTTGCAACCGACGAGGTGATCGAGCGGTGCCTCAAGGGTGATCAGGCCGCGTGGGAGCTGATCGTACGCTCGTACCGCCGCAAGGTCTTCAACGTCGCGTACAAGTTCGTCGGGCGCCACGATCAAGCCGAGGATCTCACGCAGGACGTGTTTCTGAAGCTGTACAAGTCGCTCGACACGTTCGATCGCCGCGCCAACTTTCAGACGTGGCTGATCAGCGTCAGCCGCAACCTGTGCATCGATCACTACCGCGCCGTCCGCAAGGAGCGCGAGACGATCAACCGCGACGTCGATCCGGCGGACTTCGCCCCTTCCGCCCCCGAGGCGCGCGCCGACGTGCAACTGGAGCAGCGAGACCGCGTCAAGCTGCTGCGCCAGGCGCTCGACAAGCTGGCGCCGACCCTTCGCACGGCCGTCATGCTGCGCGACATCCAGGAGCTCACCTACCAGGAGATCGCCGACCGCCTGCGCCTGCCGGAGGGGACCGTCAAATCTCGCATCAATCGGGGACGGACTGAACTCGCGCGCCAGATTCAACGTCTGCGTGAAGAGCAGGATCAGGTCCCGAGAGCCGGAGTATCAGGATGAATCTGACCACCGACCGTAACCAGAACGTGGCCGTCGTCCGGGTCAACGAGACCCGGCTGATGTACCCGATCCTGTCCGATTTCGCGAGTACCATCACGTCGCTCATCACCGGCGGCGAAAAGCGGCTGCTGCTCGACCTCTCCGCGGTGACCTACGTGGACAGCGCGACGATCGGCTGCCTGATGGATCTGTACCGCCAGGCGAGCGCCGCGGGCGGAGCGCTGAAATTGTCGGGCGTGCAGAAACGCGTCGAAACCATGCTCTCGATGACGGGAGCCCAGAACTTCCTCGAGATTCATCCCGACGAGGCGTCGGCTATCAGGAGCTTCGGGGTATGAGTACGCGAACCATCAAGACGACGACCGGCGCCGAGATCCCCCTCGACGGCGACCTGCTGGCGGTCATGGAAATCCTGTACCGGGAAGTCACGGCCAGGCGCGAACTGGAACGCTCGTTCGAGGACATGGCGCGCGAGATCGGCCACCTGATCGCGCAGATGGACGACGCCGAGCGCCGGGCCTACCTGCTGGAGAGCCTGTTCCTCAACACCGTTACCTACGAGAACGACAAGCTCGAAGCCTATATGAGGAAGATCGCGAAGTAGGGGGCAGGGGTTAGGGGTCAGTTGGCGCTCGCGGGCTGATCCTTTCGTGACGAGCACCGGCGATTGGCACCTTCCACCTACACAACGTTAGGCAACAATCCCGAGTCCAGCAAGGTGTAGAACAGGACGTACACTCACGCCACATCAGGGTGAGAACATGACGCGGATTCGCTATTGCCCTCGAGTCGTCGTCGCGTTGTTTTCAGTTCTGGCCCTGTTGGCAGCTCACCAACTGGAGGCACAAACGCAGTTTCGCGTGCAACCGACGCCTCGGCTCACCTTCGAAGCCGCATCAATCAAGGAACGCGACCCGAAGGCACCACTCGGGCTGGTGGGACTAGAAGTCTTGCCAGGCAGGCTCGTTGGTCGTTGCGTCAGTCTCAAGGCTCTCTTGTTCTACGCCTATCACCTCACACTCTCATCACCAATCACCGGTCTTCAGGATTGGGCCGACACGTCCTGCAACTACTCCAGCGGCACGAACACGTATGAACTCCAGGCGACAATGCCGTCCGAGACCACCGACGCGCAAGCCAGGGAGATGATGCAGAGCCTGCTCGCAGAGCGCTTCAAGCTGGCCGTGCACTGGGACACGAAGACGAGGCCGGTCTTCGCGCTTGTTATTGGATCGGTTGGTTTCAAGCTCAAGCCGTCCGATCCCAAGGATGATCCGGCAAGAGCACTCAGCTCGATCGGTTGTCCCCCCGACGATCGCGCGTGTCGCATGATCGTCATGGGTTCAGGTCCAACTTCGGCGCTTGCCCGGAGCTCAGGTGTGTGTCGAATGGCGGCAAGCCCTTCGAGGCGACGCGATCAGCGAAGAGGATAAGAACGCGCTGGAGGCTCGCCGGGCGGCGACAGCGTTGCCATCAGCAAGGTAAACGGGTGCCAACGAGAGTGCCGGAGGCGCGTTCTTTCCGCGTCGAACTCGCGGGCTTGCCGACGTTCCACACACACCTGAGCGACGAATAGTGATTCGAGGCAGTGGCGGGAAGGGCGACTGTGAGCTATCCGCTCTGAACCGTGAACCGTAGACTAGAGTGCTAGCTGGCGCGCGCCGCGCCCGTGGCGGGAATCGGCGCAGGCACGTCGGCCGCCGCGTCAGCAGCCCCCGATTCGAGCGTCCACGAGTCGCCCTCCTCGAGAACCTTTGCCGCAAACGCCGTGTGCAGCGCGTGGCCTCCGCGATGCGCGACGAGGTGCCCGATCATCGGGTGCCCGACGAGCGCCATGTCGCCAATGACGTCCAGGATCTTGTGCCGCACGAACTCGTCGTCGAACCGCAGGCCGTTGTTCAGCACGCCCGTGTCGGAGATGACGATGGCGTTCTCGAGCGAGCCGCCG
>DASTDQ010000869.1:0-5859 GCA_035710305.1 Vicinamibacterales bacterium
GTTGAACGCCGACAGCTGGCCCTGCGAGCCGAGGGCGGCCACCGGGATCAGCACGCCGATCAGGAAGTAGGCCGCGCCGACACACAGCAACGCCTTGAGCGGATTACCGAGCTGCGACTGCCCGAGATGCAGCAGCGCCCCGTACGCGCCCCAGGAAAGCACGGCACCCGCGACGAAAATCAGCCAGCTCATTCGTCTAGTCCTCATTATGTGAAGGCCTCAGGGCCCAGGTCCCAGGCCCCAGCAGGCCTCGGGCCTGAACGACCCTGAGGCCTGAGGCCTGATTCCTGAGGCCTTCGAAGTATAGTGAACGAACAGTGGTCGATCGAACCCCGTCGGTGCTGGACGAACCGACCGAAGTCGGCAGCTATTTCGTCGCCACGTATCCACCGTTTTCGGCCTGGACGCAGGCGGCGGTCGCCGCCGACGGCGTGCCGGCGCTCGAGTCGCTGCCCGCTCCACGGGTGCCTCTCGGGTTGTACCTCCACATCCCGTTCTGCCGGAAGCGGTGTCACTTCTGCTACTTCCGCGTCTACACGGACAAGAACGCGCAGGAGGTCGGCGACTACCTCGACGTGCTGGCGCGCGAGTGGGAGCTGTACGCGAGCCGGCCCGCGGTCTCCGGCCGGCCCTTGAACTTCGTCTACTTCGGCGGCGGCACTCCGTCGTTCCTCTCGACGCGCCAGCTCGAAGGCCTGGTCGAGCGCTTGAACGGCGTGACTCCCTGGCGCGAGGCCGAGGAGGTCACCTTCGAGTGCGAGCCCGGAACGCTGACCGAAGCGAAGCTCTCCGCCATTCGCGGGATCGGCGTGACGCGGCTGAGCCTGGGCGTGGAGAACTTCGACGACGAGATCCTCGAGATCAACGGGCGTGCGCATCGATCGCCGGAGATCGGGCGCGCCTACGCCTTCGCGCGCTCGCTCGAGTTTCCCCAGATCAACATCGATCTGATTGCCGGGATGCTCGGGGAAACCGACGGCAACTGGCGCGACTGCGTGCAGAAGACGCTCGACCTGCAGCCCGACAGCGTGACGATCTACCAGATGGAGCTGCCGTTCAACACGACGATCAGCGGGAACCTGCTGAAGGGCACGGGGCGGTTCGCGCACCCTGTCGCCGACTGGCAGACCAAGCGCCGCTGGGTGCGCGAGGCGTTCGAGGCGCTCGAAGCAGCCGGCTACCATGTGCGAAGCGCCTACACGGCCGTCAAGGATCCCTCGCGGACGCGCTTCGTGTACGTGGACCGGCTGTGGCAGGGCGCCGACATGATCGGGCTTGGCGTCGCGTCGTTCGGGCATGTCAACGGCGTGCACATTCAGAACCTCGATACGTGGGAGGCCTACTCCGACGCGATTCGCCGGAACGAGATTCCGCTGAGCCGGGCCTACCGGCCGACGCCAGACGAACGTCTCATCCGCGAGTTCATCCTGCAGCTCAAGCTCGGTTCGATTGCGCCGGGCTACTTCAAGGACAAGTACCGCGTGGATGTCCGCGATCGCTTCCGCGAGGGCCTCGAGTCGCTTCAGGCCGAAGGCTATCTCTCGGCGTGCACGGCGGAGAAGGTCGCGTTGACGCGAGAGGGCCTGCTGCGCGTTGATGGCCTGATCAAGCGCTTCTTCCTGCCCCAGCACGTCGGGATTCGCTACACATGATCGCGGCACCCTCGCACCTTCGCACCCGCGCACCCTCGCACCGTTATGCCTCGCCGTTCTGAGTACACCCTTCGGCGCCGCGTGCAGTTCTACGAGGCGGACTCGGCCGGCATCGTGCACTTCAGCAATTACTTCCGCTACATGGAAGAGGCCGAGCACGCGCTCTGGCGCGAGGCGGGCGTCAACATCGCGCCAAGGGGGTCGGACGTCGGTTTCCCCCGCGTCGCGGCGTCGTTCGAGTACCTGCGGCCGCTCTATTTCGGGGACGAGTTCGAGGCGCGCATCCGCGTCGCCGCCATGGGCGAGAAGAGCATCCGGTATACGTGCACGCTGAAGAAGGGTGAGGAGAAGATCGGCACGGGAAGCGTGACGGTCGTGTGCGTGGGCAAACGGGAGGGCGGCGGCATGAAGGCCAGGCCGTTCCCGCCGGAGATCGCGGACCGCTTCGAGGTCTCGGCCGAGGACCGCGAGTAAATGCAGGCGGTCGAGCAGCTGGGAAGGGATCAACTGACGTCGCATCAGGGCCGGCGGCTCGGGGAGCTGCTGGCGGCCCTCCATGGCCGGAACGCGTTCTACACGCGAAAGCTGGACGAGGCAGGCGTCGATCCCGGTCGGATGCGGTTTCCCGAGGACCTGAGATCGCTGCCGCTGACGACGAAGGCCGAGCTGCAGGCCGATCAGGACGCGAACCCGCCGTGGGGCACCGCGTTGACCGAGCCGCTCGTCCGCTACACGCGGTACTGCCAGACGTCCTCGTCCACCGGCCGGCCGCTGCGTTGGATCGATACGAACGAGAGCTGGCAATGGCTGTTGGACTGCTGGAAGGCGGTGTTCCGCGGCGCGCGCGTCGTGCCCGGAGACCGCGTGTTCTTTCCGTTCTCGTTCGGCCCGTTCCTGGGCTTCTGGGCCGGCTTCGAGGCTGGTCCGCAGCTTGGCCTGCACTGCGTGCCCGGCGGCGGGATGTCGACGCAGATTCGCCTGTCGATGATCGAGGCCATCCAGGCGACCGTGGTGTGCTGCACCCCGACCTACGCGCTGAGACTGGCGGAGATCAACGAGCTGGAGCACCGGCCGCCGCTGGCGAAGGGGAGCGTGCGCACGCTGATCGTGGCCGGCGAGCCCGGCGGCAGCATTCCCGCGACCCGCGAGCGGATCGAGCGGAGCTGGGGCGCGCGAGTGATCGACCACCACGGCATGACGGAGGTCGGTCCCATCAGCTTCGAGTGCTGGGAGTCGCCGGGCGGACTGCACGTCAACGAGGGAGAGTTCATCGCGGAAGTGCTCGACCCGGTGACCGGCGAAGACGTGGCCGACGGCCAGATGGGAGAACTGGTCGTGACGAACCTCGGGCGGACGGCAAGCCCCGTCATTCGCTACCGGACGCGGGACCTCGTCGTCCGGCGCTCCGAGCCGTGCCGCTGCGGGCGAAACTGGGCGCGGCTCGAGGGAGGAATCCTGGCCAGGGCGGACGACATGGTGAACATCAGAGGCGTCAACGTTTACCCTGTGGGTATCGAGGCCGTCCTGCGGAAGCTGCCCGAGATCGTGGAGTTCAGGTCGATCGTGTCGCGCCCGGGAGCGATGAGGTCTTTGCGCGTCGAGATCGAGCCCGCGCGGGGGGTCGACGATCACGCCGCCCTCGCCTCGAAGGTGTCGTACCAGCTGCGCGAGGCCATCGGGCTGAGCGTGTCGGTCCACGTCGTCGATCGGGGCGCGCTGCCGCGCTTCGAGATGAAGGCGGGCCGGTTCGTCGTGGAGGCATAGTGAGCGCAGTCAGTCCGGATGTCGTCGTGATCGGCGGTGGGCCAGCGGGATCCACCGTGTCCACGCTCCTCGCGAAGGAGGGCGTTGCCGTCCAGCTCTTCGAGCGCGAGCGCTTTCCGCGGTTTCACATCGGCGAGTCGCTCATCCCGGAGACCTACTGGGTGTTGAAGCAGCTCGACATGCTGCCGAAGATGCAGGCGAGCCGGCACCAGAAGAAGTTCAGCGTGCAGTTCGTCAACTCCGAAGGGAAGGAATCGGCCCCGTTCTACTTCTGGGACAACAAGCCGCACGAGTGCTCCCAGACGTGGCAGGTCGTTCGCAGCGAGTTCGACCAACTGATGCTGGAGAACGCCCGCGAGCACGGCGTGGACGTGCATGAAGGCGTGCGGGTGCACGACGTCCTGTTCGAGAACGACCGGGCTGTCGGCGTCAGGATCAAGGACGAGAGCGGACTTCGAGACGTCCGGGCGAAGGTCGTCGTCGATGCGAGCGGACAGAACGGGCTGCTGATGAACCGGCTGGGGCTCCGGCTCTGGGATCCGATCCTGAACAAGGGCGCTATCTGGACCTACTGGGAAGGGGCGTACCGCGACACCGGCCGGGACGAGGGGGCGACGCTCGTCGTCCAGAACGGGAACAAGCAAGGCTGGTTCTGGTACATCCCGCTCCACAGCAACATCGTCAGCGTGGGCGTGGTGGCGCCGTTCGATTACCTCTTCAAGGGCCGCACGAACTACTCGCAGACTTACGAGGAAGAGGTCAATCTCTGTCCAGGCGTCAAGCACCGCGTCGCCGGCGCAAAGCAGGTCACCGGCCACTTCGCCACGAAAGACTACTCGTACAGGTCCACCAAGGTGGCCGGAGATGGCTGGGTCCTGGTGGGGGACGCGTTCGGATTCCTCGATCCGCTGTATTCATCCGGCGTCCTGCTGGCGCTCAAGTCCGGCCAGCTTGCCTCGCAGGCCATCGTCGAGGGGTTGGCTCGAGGTGACACCTCGGGAGCGCAACTCGGCAAGTGGGGTCCGGCCTTCAACGAAGGCGTTGATCGCATGAGGCGCTTGGTGTGCGAGTACTACAGCGGCTTCAGCTTCGGAAAGATGATCCGCGAGTACCCGGAGCTTCGCGGAACGCTGACGGACCTGCTCATCGGGGACCTGTTCCACGACGGCACCGACAAGGTGTGGGGGCCGCTCGAGTCGCTGTACGAGGAAGGAAAGGCCCCGATTCCGTCATGGAACGCGGGCACGCCGCCGGCGACCGCCGCGGACAAGGCGAACCTGTTAGTGCTGCCGGAAGGGCGGCGACCGTAGGAGGGTACATGAGTCGCGTGATGATGGCGCTCGTGGCGCTCGCCATTGGTGTGGCTCAGGCCACGCTCGTCGGCGAGAACTGGCCGCAGTTCAGAGGCACGAAGGCGGGTGTCGGCGTCGATCACCCGGATCTCCCGGACACGTGGAGCACGAAGGACAACGTGGCGTGGGTCGCGGAGATCCCGGGACTCGGCTGGAGCTCGCCCGTCGTGTGGGGCGACCACGTGTTCCTGACGACGGTCGTCAACTCTGGGCAGCAGGAGGCGCCGAAGCCGGGCTTCTACATCGGCGATTGGCCCGCCTCGAGCGCCCCTCACCGCTGGATGGTGTACGACATCGACTTTGCGACGGGTAAGGTGCGCTGGTCGCGCGAGCTGGGCGGCGCGCCGCCTGGACGCCCCAAGCACCTCAAGAACAGCTACGCCTCGGAAACGCCCGTGACCGACGGCGAGCGCGTGTACGTCTACTTTGGCAACCTCGGGCTCTTTGCGCTGGACTTCTCGGGCAAGCCGCTCTGGTCGAAGACGATGGGTCCGTTCAAGACGCGCAACAACTGGGGCACAGGAGCCTCGCCAGTCCTCCACCGCGGCCGCGTGTACATTGTCAACGACAACGACGACGGGTCGTTCCTGGCAGCGTACGACGCGCGAACGGGCGATCAGTTGTGGCGCGTGGACCGGCAGGAGGGGACGAACTGGGCCACTCCCTTCATCTGGGAAAACGAGATGCGGACCGAGATCGTGACCTCAGGATCCGACCTGGTCCGATCCTACGACTTGTCGGGAAAGCTGCTGTGGCAGCTGAAGGGGATGTCGTCGATCTCCATTCCGACGCCGTTCGATCGCTTCGGGCTGCTCTACATCAGCTCGGGGTACGTCCCCGACCCGCTGCGGCCGACCTACGCCATCCGCCCGGGCGCCTCCGGCGACGTCTCGCTCAAGACGGGCGAGGCCACGAACAGCCATATCGTCTGGTCCTTGCCGACCGGCGCGCCTTACAACCCGACCCCGATCGTCTACGGCGACGTGCTCTACACGCTCTTCGATCGCGCACTGTTTACGAGTCACGACGCGAAGACCGGCAAGGAGATCTACGGGCGGCAGCGTATAACCGCCGATGCTGCCCAGTTCACC
>DASTDQ010000870.1:0-10932 GCA_035710305.1 Vicinamibacterales bacterium
ATCGGCGGGCCGGTGTATCACGAGAACCACGAAGGTAGTTACCGGTTGAACCCCAGAGCCTACGACGGGCGCGAGAACGAGGCGCCCTGGGGCGACCGGCGATGGCACCAGTCCGGCGTGAGCTACGTGAACCCGCCCACGTGGGGGTTGTCGGACGCGCCGATGCGCCCCATAGGCGAGCGTTGCTGGCGGCTCGATTTCTCCTGGCAGGCCGTACCGCAGATGGTCGATCTGCGGGGTGTGGTGCTGCCCGTGGCGCGCCGCGGTCTGCCGCCGCCGGGGATGTACGTGAAGAAGCGTTAGCTCGCGTTATTCACGAACGCTGGCGCTCTCGTTCAGCCATGACAGAATCGTGCGGGTAATGGCGGACCGCCATGCGGCTCCCGTCGGCAGCTCCAGGAGGTTCGAGGCGGTCCTGCCCGTACTTCTCCTGATGCTGGTTCCAACAGTGGTCCTGACGGGGGACCGGGCTCTGATCTTCAATCCGGCGGGGAGCATTGACCCGTGGGTGTACTACGGCCTGTACCGGAACACGGAGGCACTCAAGGCGCTGTTTCCCACGACCTACTATCCCACGCGGCTGTCGCTCATCCTGCCCGGCTACCTGGCGAATCAGATCTTTCAACCTCTGACGGCGAACTACGTCTTGCACGTGCTGATCTGGGTGGGCGCGGTCGCCGGGCTGTTCCTGACGGTCGCGCACGTGGCCGGCCGCCGCTCGGCGCTCGTGGCCGCCACCGTGTTCGGTTTCTATCCGTACCTGTGGAAGGCGGCAGGCTGGGATCAACACGACGGCGTCGGAAACGTCTACTACCTGCTGACGATGGCGTTCCTCACGCTGGCAGCGGCGAGCAGGGCTCCGTCGCGGCCCTACTTGTGTTGCGCGGGGGTGACGTGCGCCTGCGCCGTGTACTGCAATCTCACCTGGGCGTTCCTGCTGCCTTCCTTCGGGCCGTATTGGCTGGCAGCGCGGAAGGCTCGGGGCCTGCCGGTGACGCTCGGGCTGACGCTGCTCTGGTCTGGCGCCGGATTCCTCCTGCTCACGCTGTTCTTCGCCATCGTGAATTACGGCCTGGGCGGCTCCCTCAACTTCTACCTCCCGTCGATCACGTACGCCCTGGAAGCCGTCAAGACGCCCAGCACGTACACGGCGCCCGATGCGGCGTGGATGACCTCATCGCCGTGGCTGTTTCTGCCCGCGGCGGCGGTTCTGGCGGGCCCGGTCGCGCTGGTGCGTGCTCGACAGCGGCAAAGCAGCTACCACGCGCGAATGGCCGTCGCTCTCTACGTAAACCTGCTGTTTTGCGCCGGCGTGCTGATCCTGTGGGAGCTGGCCGGTGAACCAATGCTGCAGACGTCGTACTACGGCAGTTACCTGCTGGCGCCGACATTCCTCTTTCTGGGTGTCACCACGTTCTCCGTGCCCGAGACGCTCCGGCCGTCCCGATTCTTCGCGCTGCTCGCCGGGGTCGTGGGCGTGAGCGCGCTGGTGTGGTGGGACTCCACGGGAGGGACGTGGCTGTGGCTGCTTGGCACAGGTTGGGGTCCCGTGCTGGCCATTGCCGTCGTGGTCGCGGCAGGACTCGTTGCCGGCCGGACCCGAGCCGTGGCGATGACGGTGCTGGGCGTCAGCATCTTGTCACTGAATTCCCGGCTCATGCCGGCCGGTGTGGGCTGGGGGCGGCCGTCTCAAGCGGAGGACGCCTTCCTGCGCATCGTCGAGGGCATCGAGATCGCCATGGACGCCGCCCGCGCCCAGCCCGACAGGTTCATTCGCTTCTGGTACGAGGCCAGCGACGTGCGCTCGGGTGAGTTCAGCTCGATCAACAGCGCGTACTTCTACCTTTACTCCAAGTTTCCCGACTACCCGATGCCGCCCGACTGGCGCGTGGAAGGGCTGACGGCGGTGCTGTCGAGTCTGCCCGACGAGAAGCGCGGGGAGATGTTCGCGACGGCGCAGTCCTTGCTCCGGCAGCGCGGATTCCGGGCGCGCGTGGCCGCCGATCACGTCATCGACCGCGGCGGGGTTCGCTACGTCATGACCATCATCGAGATCGAACAGGACGCTCAGGCTGACCGTGATCCGGCCGCTTGACCGCGCTTCCATTCCGCGAAGCTCGAGACGGCCTCGATGACTTCCATCTGCTGCTGCTCGGGAAACCTGTTATAGAGGGGCAGGCGGAGCAGCCGGTCGCTCACATCCTCTGTGACGGGGCACGCGCCCTCCTTTCCTCCAAACTTCCGGCCCATGGTGGAGGTGTGCAGCGGGGTGTAATGAAAAACGCCGTGGATGGATCTGTTCCGCAAATGCGTGATCAACGCCTGCCGGTCCTCGAGCGATGGCAGCAGCATGTAGAACATGTGGTAGGTCTGCTCGCAGTGTGGCGGCACGACCGGCAGCCGGACGTTGTGCTCCGCCGCCCAGACCTTCAGGCTGGTCGAGTACAGGTTCCACGCCCGGCGCCGATCCTCCTGCACGCGCTCCCGTTGCTCCAGTTGGGCGCACAGGAACGCCGCGAGCAGGTCCGACGGCAGGTAGCTCGATCCCACGTCCACCCAGCTGTACTTGTCCACCAGCCCGCGAAAGAAGCGGCTCCGGTCCGTGCCCTTCTCCCGAAGTATTTCGGCCCGCTCGACGAGCGCTCGATCGTTGATCAGGAGGGCTCCGCCCTCACCGCACGTGAAGTTCTTGGTTTCGTGGAAACTCTGTGTCGCCAGACACCCGAACGTCCCCAGGTACTTTCCCTTGTATCGCCCGAACAACCCGTGCGCGTTGTCCTCGACGACCGCCAGGCCATGGCGGGCCGCGATCTCGACGATGGCATCCATCTCGCACCCCACCCCGGCGTAGTGGACGGGGACGATGACCTTGCTCCGCTTCGTGATGAGAGGTTCCAGCCGCGATTCGTCGAGGTTCAGCGTGTCGGGGCGTATGTCGGCGAAGACGGGGCGCGCGCCGCGCAGCACGAACGCATTCGCCGTCGAGACGAAGGTGAACGACGGGACGATCACCTCGTCCCCCGGCTGCAGATCGAGCAGGAGCGCCGACATCTCCAGAGCGTGCGTGCACGACGTCGTCAGCAGCGCCTTCGGTACGCCGAGTGATTCCTCGAGCAGCGTCTGGCAGCGCTTGGTGAATGCGCCGTCGCCGCAGATCTGCATGTTGTCGAGGGCGGCGCGCATGTAGTCGATCTCGCTGCCCAGGAGGTGGACACGGTTGAAAGGGATCGAAGTCATGGTGCTTCCTTCTTGCGGGCCGCCAGCAGCAGCGAGCCGCCGGCGGGAAAGGAGACGCCAGCAGTGATCAAGAGCCGCTCGGCTGCCAGGATCCCCTCCAGCGTGCCGTTCAACAGCGGTCCGATCCTGAACTCCGACAGCGGATCGAAGTCCGCGGTGGCGCGATTCCGCTGCCACCGTGAGATCAGCATCAGTGGCAGCAGCGCCGACACGAACGACGTCACCCGGATCGTCTGAAAGCCTGCCCGCTCGACCTTGTCCACCAGGTCCCTTCGGCCGTACCGCCGCTTGTGATGCGCGTAGTCGTCCATCCGGCTCCACAGGAACTGGTGCTGCGGCACCGTGAGCATCACGCCGCCGCCGGGGCGGCATGACCGGAACATCTCGCCTAGTACGCGCTGGTCGTCGTCGACGTGCTCCAGCACGTCGAACGCGCCGATCACGTCGAACTCCGCGTCGAACGGCAGCTTCCTGGCGTCCATCTGAAGCAGTGTGACGCCCGGCACCCTCTGCTGCGCGATGCGCAACCCGCCCGTGAAGATCTCGCTGCCCGTGAGGCGGACGTCCGGGAATCGATCGCGCATCCCGGCGAGCACGAAGCCCGTGCCGCACCCGATCTCGAGGAAGCTCCGGGCGCCGGGGAAGTAGCTGTCGAATGTCCACGACAGCAGACGGTTGCGCGCGCGAAACCAGAAGTGGCGCGCTTCCACAGCCCTCAGCTGGTCGAAGTAGTCGGCGGAGAAGCCGTCGTTGCTCTGCGCGAGATCGGGCGCGAAGGCGACGAACCCGTCCGACTCCGCCGGCCTCCAGCCGCAGCGGCCGCAACGCCAGTCATCGCGGTCGAAGGTTCCTTCACACGCGAGGCAGCGCTTCACGGCGAGATACCTCGAGGGCTGACATCGGAACGGACGGGGCGAGTCGCCGTATCATTACGCTCAGCATTCTGTCATGGGCAAGCTCACCTTGCGGGCCGACGTCGCCATCGGCAGCCTCGAAAAGAGTCATGCGGCCGACATGCTGGCGTGGATGCAGGACTCCGAGATCAGCGCCAACATCGGCCTGACCCGCTCGCCAACAATGGAAGCCACCGAGGCCTGGATCGCGTCCGCGTTGTCGGGGACATCCACGTGGCCGTATGCGATCTTCCACGCCGGCGCTCACGTGGGCAACGTCGTCCTCGACCAGCGCGATACCCATCTGGGGAGCGCCCGCCTCTCCGTGTACGTTGGACCGGCCACGTCGCGGGGCCGCGGTGTGGGCGTCACGGGGATGTATCTCGCCCTGCGCGACGCGTTCGCGTCCCGCGGGCTGCACAAGGTCTGGCTGACAGTGCACGCGCGCAACAGCCGCGCCATCTCTGCCTACACGCGGCTCGGCTTCGAGGTGGAAGGGGTCCTCCGCGACGGATTCCTGCTCGCAGGGGAGCGCGTCCCGGCGTTGTACATGGGCCTGTTGCGCGGCGACTTTCTGGCCCTCCAGACCGAAACCGTATGACCTGCGTGATCCTGCAGCCCTCCTATATTCCGTGGCGGGGTTACTTTCATCAGATTCAGAAGGCCGACTATTTCGTCTTCTACGACGATGTCCAGTACGACGCGCATGGTTGGCGCAACCGCAACCGGATCAAGACACCCCAGGGACCACAGTGGCTCACCATCCCCGTCAGGACGAAGGGCCATCTCACTGAGCAGCGCGCCATCTGCCAGATGGAGATCGACTGGGATCGTCCCTGGAACCGGAAGCATCTGGCGTCGTTTCGCCAGGCCTACCGGCACGCGCCCTTCTACAACGAGTGGGATCCCTTCCTGGCCGAGGTTTACGGGCGCACACCGTCGCATCTCGCGCCGTTCACCATCGACGTCACGATCGAGCTGGCGCACCGGCTCGGCATCGCCCATACCCACTTCCTGCGGTCGTCCGAACTGAGGGTCCCCGGCCAGCGCACGGATCGCATCCTCGCCATCGTGCGGCACCTGGGTTGCGACCGCTACGTCAGCGGACCGTCGGCGCGCCGGTATCTGGAGGAGGACCGTTTTGCCGACGCGGGCGTCGCACTCGAGTACATGCAGTACGACTATCCCGAGTATCCGCAACTCCACTCGCCGTTCGACGCGGACGTGACTATCCTGGACCTCCTGCTGATGACGGGGCCCGACGCGCCGAAGTACATCTGGGGCTGACAGAGAGACGGATGCCGAAGCTCTCCATCGTGGTTCCGATCTACCAGGACGGGTATCTGGTCAAGCCTTTCTGCGAGGAACTGCAGAGGCAGATGCGCCTGATGCTGCGTGCCGACGACATCTCGCACGATGTCGAGGTGATTTTCGTCAACGACGGCAGCCCTGACGACTCACAGGCCCTCCTTCGCGACGCGGCGCGCGCCTTCCCGTTCGTCAAGGTCATTCAGCTCAGTCGGAACTTCGGTCAGCACGTCGCGGTGACCTGCGGCTACCGCTTCGCCTCTGGCGACTACGTGGCCATGATGAACGTGGACATGCAGGATCCTCCGGACCAGATCCCGCGGCTGCTGGAGAGGCTGGAGCAAGGCGACTGCGACATCGTGATCGGCCTTCGCCAGCACCGCCGCGAATCGTGGCACGAGGATCTGACGTCGCACGCGTTCAACCTGCTGCTCAACACGCTGACCGGGTCCCGCAGCCCGTTGAATACCGCCTCGCTCCGTATGATGAACCGGCGGTTCGTCGACGCCTACAACACCCTGAGCGAGAGGACGCCGTTCATACCGGGGTTGGAGGATTGGCTCGGGTTCCGCCGAGACTACGTTCCCGTTCGTAACCAGGCGAGGGCGATGGGCAGGTCGAGTTACACCTTCCACAAGCGGCTGTCGATGGCGGTCGAATCGATCGTGGGCTTCTCGGATCTGCCGCTGCGCATCGCCGCGTGGACCGGTTTCGTGATTACGGGCATCGGTGCGGTGCTGAACGTCTATCTGCTCTCCCACTGGCTGTTCTTCAGGGATACACTGCCCGGGTTCACGTCGACCTTCTCGATCATCGTGCTGCTGGGTGGCGCGAATCTGATGCTTCTGGGGTTGGTCGGGCGGTACGTGGGCCGTATCCTGCGTGAAGTGCAGGGCCGCCCGCGCTACGTCATCCAGTCCTTCGAGAATCTCCTACCGCGTCGCGACGAACCCTAAGTACTTGAACAGATGGCGGGTGAGCGGCAGGCCCCGCGTCAGCGTGTCCGCGCAGAGGTCCGCCGCCAGCAGCCGCTGCTCTCGCTCGTAGCGCTCGTCGTTGACGAGCGCGGCCTGCCCGAGGAACCAGTAGTAGAAGAACTCGATCGACGCGAACCCCGCCGCAATGAGGCGCTCCCGGAGGTACTCCTCGGCGAATCCACCGGTGACGTTCTTGTTGTACTCCGCGTTGTTGAACACCTCGCGGTCGATGTCGTACTTGTCCTGTATCTCCGTGTCCTTCTCGAGCACCGCCGCCCGTTCGCGCTCGACGATCGGGTCGTAGACCACGCCCGGATCCAGGCTCTTGACCGCGTTCCAGAAGTCGCGGTTGGGCTCGAGATCGGCGTAGAACTTCCCGCCCCGACGCAGCGCCCGCGCGGCCGTCGCCAGCGTCGGCTCGATGTCATAGAGGTGATGCAGGAACGAGTAGGCGGTCACCATGTCGTAGGCGCCCGCCTCCACCGGAAAGGTTCCCGTATCACAACGGTGCAGCCGGATGTCCGCTCCGCCGCTCCGGTCTACCTGCTGGATCATCGCCTCGGTGATGTCCACGCCGTCGATTTCCGCGACGAACTTCTTGGCGATGCCGATCACGAACCCCGTGCCGCAGCCCAGATCCAGCAGCTTCCTCGCGCCGGTCTCGGACGCGATCTTCCGCAGTGTGCGCTCGACGTACGCGACGTTTTCGGGACGGAAGTGTGGCTCCGTCGTGTTGTAGACGCCCGCCAGCGCCGTGTGCACCTTCCGATTGGCCTCGAGCACCTGCTGGTAACGTGGCTCTGCCGTGGCGTCCATGCTATTCGACCTTCTGGCGGTACTTTCGTTCGGCGGGAGGCGCGTAGTATTCATCGTAATTGGCGGGGACCTGAGCCAGAAAGCCCAGTTTCTGCAGCACTCGTTCCGACGTGCCGGACAGGTCCATGTGCGCCATGGCTCGCGGGATGTCGATCCGCTGCTTCATGTAGGGACGGCACATGTTGATCGTCAGGGCGTGCCGCCATCGGTCGGTTTCGTTGCGGCCGCCCGCGTGCCACACGCGCGCATCGAAGTAGAACACGCTTCCTGCGGGCGCCAGCACTCGCTGCGCCTTGGCGTAGAACTCCTTCTCGGTTGGCTCGAGCGCACGCGTGTGCGACCCGGGCAGAAACCACGTGGCCCCGTTCTGCTCCGTGAAATCGTCCAGCAGAATCGTGGCGCCGACGTTCGTGATGTATCCGGGAATCATCCTCGGGCAGTCCACATGAATTCGAGTGGAGTAGTTCGTCCCGTCGGGCGGCATGCTCGACGAGGTGTAGGCGTAGATGATGCAACCCTCTCCCAGGATCCATTCGAAGGGCGCCATCAGCGACGGCTCGCCCAGGACGTCCACCAGCAGACCCCCGTACAAGGAGCACAGGAGCACCATGCCGTCGTGCGCTCCCGGATAGCGCCGCTCCGTCAGTTCCCGTTCCGTTGCAATCGCCGCCTCGAGCTCGGCGCGCAGCGGAGCGAGGAGCACCTCGGGAATGACGCCCGGCAGTGTCGCGTATCCCTGCGACTCGATGGCGCGGGTGAACGCCTCTTTGGTGGTGGAAGCCGCCATCGCCGTGGTCGTCAGGTCGAAGCGCCTCGCGGGGGCGTCGCCGACCGGACGATGTAGGCCGGCCGCTCCATCGTTCTCAGGTGCATGCGGCCGAGGTATTCTCCGATGATGCCCAGCGCGAACAGCTGCGCGCCCGAGAAGATGGCGATGATCGACGCGAGAAATGCGAAACCGGCCACCACCGTCCCGGCCACGAGATACCGTCCCAACACATAGGCCAGTACGGCCAGTCCGAAGAGCGTAAAGGCGAACCCGACGATCGTTGCCAGCTGCAGCGGGATCAGGCTGAAGCCCGTCATCAGGTTCATCGCGTGCCGAACCAGCGAGCGGAACCGGTAATTGGACGGACCGGACCGGCGAGGGTCGCTGCGCACCGCGACGGACGCGAAGCTCGTGGTGGCCCAGGTGAGCAGCACGTCGATCGAGAGCAACGGGCTGCGGTATTCCTGAAAGGCGGGTTTGACCGACGCCCGGAACGCCCGGAACGGGCTGACCATTGGAGCCACGGCACCGCCGGTGGCCGTGCCGAGCGCGGCCTTGGCGATGCGCGTGCCGACGTTGCGCCAGAGACCGTACTGTTGCTGCGCCGGTCTTCCATACACGACGTCATATCCTTCGGCGAGCTTCGACAGCAGGCGGGGAATCTCCTCCGGAGGCTGTTGAAGGTCGTCGTCCAGCGTGACGACGATGTCGTGGCGGCTTGCTCGAATGCCGCACAGCAGCGCGTTGTGCTGCCCGTAGTTCCGCATGAGGTCGATGCCGGCGATCTCCGGGAATCGGCGCGAAAGCGATTCGATCGCCGCCCAGCTCCGGTCACGGCTGCCGTCGTTGATGAGGATGATCTCGAAGGTCGTGTTCAGGCCCTGCAGAACAGGGCGGAGCCTGTCGAGGAGCGCCGGCAGGCCGGCCTCGCTGTTGTACACAGGTATCACGACTGAAATCGACTCGGACACGGCTGTCAACGGTAGCACGGCGTGCCGAGCGGTTCGTAGGTGCCCGTGGGCGTCAGGCCCTTGTCGACCAACACACGGTAGTCGCGCATCGAGTCGGATTTGACGGGCACCTCCCCATAGCGGCTGCGGACGTACTCGGCCACGAGTGGAAAGGCCGCTTCGTAGTCGACGCTGGTCTTCTCGATCACGATCGGCACCCGCTGCTGCTCGAGCCTCGAGACGGTGAGGCGTTGATCCTCAGGCGAGGCGTGCCAGCCCGCGACGAGATAGGCCTGGCCGCCCGCGAAACGGCGTTCGGTCGTGAAGTACACGTCGGGCCCGAACCACGTCACGAAGAGCCGGTCCGTGTCGGCCGTGCACTCGAACACGTATCGCATGAGGCCCCCGAGACCGGGAGCCTCGCGCGGCCACGCGTCGATGGGCCGCGCCTGGAGCAGTTCGGCCGTCGCGATCACCCGGCGCCCAATGCCCTCGCTGAGAATCCGGCTGGCCCTCACGTTCGCCATCGTCTCCGCGAATGTCCCGACGCTCCACGCCGTGATCACGATCCCGGCGGCGACGAGAGTCATTGTCGCGCGGCGCACCCATGGCTTTGTTCCGATGGCCGCCCGAAGACATCTGGCGCTCACCCAGGCTGCCACGACGGCAATCGGGTTCGCCACGTCGGGAAGCCGCGAATCGGGCGAACCGCGCACGAGCGTCTGGACAAGAATCACGCAGAGCACGCTCGCCATGCCCGCCACCGCGGCCTCGGCTCTTCCGACGTCGCCGCGCCACGACGCCCGCGCCACGAGCAGGAGGCCGACAAACGGAAGCAGAAAGGTGACGTAGTAGAACCACGCGAACGCGTTCCCGCTCGTGAAGAATCCAGGAAGGAGCTGCACCCGCAGAGCGGGAAATCGTCGTTGCAGCCGGGCGAGTTTCGACGGGTCGTCGTCCGAGGGAGGGGCCACCGTCAGCAGAGGCGCGTCGAGGTCCACGTGGACCGGCAGCCGGTTGAAGCGGAAAGTCGCCAGCCCCCCGAGTTGATTCGAGCTTCCCCCGATGTAGCGCGTCAAGCCCGTTGTCGTCTGGATGAAAACGAGGAATGGCGACACGAGCAATAACGCGAGTGCGGTGTACTGCGCCACGGAGGTGACGGCGCGCCGTGGCTGATCCCAGTGCCGGATTGCCAGCATGATGACGAGGGAGGCGGCGATGTAGACGGCGTGGTCGTGGCGGAACAGGAACGCCACCGATGTCAGGACAGCGAGCCAGACGAGGGCGCCCCTTCCGGGTTGATGCGCGTACCGCCACGCCACGACGATCGCGAGTACGTAGAAGAAAGACTTGGGGTAGTTGTACAGGCGCGGCAGCGACATCGTGGCGATGACGGTAGCGCAGGCGGCCAGCCAGAGCGATCGGGACAGGCGGGCGGCGGCCGCGAACGTCAGCCCGGCTCCGGCGGCCATGAAGGCCGCCGTGAGGGCGGTTTCACCGAACAGATTGTGGCCGGACCAGAGGAGCACGGCGGCCGAGGTGTAGTACTGCAGGACGAGTCCCGGATCGAAGAAGTCCCGCGTGGGGACGTCGCCCTGCAGGATCTGCCACCCGCGCGACAGATGGACGTAGTGATCGTTGGTGATTCCCGGGATGAGAAAGCGGCCGAGCCACGTCACGACGATCGCAACCGTGATGCCGGCGACAAACAAGGGCCCACCGACCGGCGGCCTGCTCACGGAGACACTCGTAGCCGACGGCTCGATCATCACCGGAAGCACGGCGTGCCGAGCGGTTCGTACGTGCCAGTTGGCGTCAGTTGTGTATCGACGAGCACGCGGAAGTCCCTCATGGACTCGCCCTGGATCGGCGCGGACCTGTAGCGGCCGCGCAGGTAGTCGGCCACGAGCGGGAAGTAGCTTGCGTAGTCCTCGCCGGCTTTCTCGAGCACAATCGGCACGCGCTGCCCCTCGAGCCGCTCG
>DASTDQ010000871.1:0-4469 GCA_035710305.1 Vicinamibacterales bacterium
CGATGTCGAGCACGTCGGCCCCCTCCTCGACCATCCGCACGCCGGCATCGACCGCGCGTGCCGGATCCAGCAGCCGCCCCCCGTCGGAGAAGGAGTCGGGAGTGACGTTGATGATCCCCATGACGAGCGTGCGCCCACCCAGCTCCAGCGTCCTGCCGCCCGGCAGGGGGAGGGTGAATCGACGACGAGGAGACACGGGAGAAACTTAGCGGATTCCTGACTCTTATTCCTGTGTCACCGGCCTCGGGGGCAGCGACGGCACGATCGCCGGACGTTCCTTGGCCGGCTTTGCGTCGCGGGGCTGGGACGGCGTCGCGTCGGTCGCCGGCGTCAACTCGTCGAGCGGCAGGCCCGATGCCAGGCGCGTGACCTGCTCGGCATCCAGCGTCTCGCGAGCCAGCAGCGCCTCGGCCATGGCGAGCAGGTGCTGCTTGTTCTCCGTGAGGATGGCTTGTGCGCGCATGTAGTTGTCGGTCACGAAGCGCTTGACTTCCTGGTCGATCCGGAGCGCCGTGTCCTCGCTATAGTCCTGGTGCTGGGCAATCTCGCGCCCGAGGAAGATCTGCTCTTCCTTCTTGCCGAAGGTGAGCGGACCCATCGAATGACTCATGCCCCACTCGCAGACCATGCGGCGAGCCAGGTCCGTCGCGCGCTCGAGGTCGTTGCCGGCCCCGGTCGTGATGCTGCCGATCGAGATCTCCTCGGCGATGCGGCCGCCGAGCAGGATCGCGATCTGGTCCTCGAGGTACTCGCGCGAGTAGTTGTGCTTCTCGTCGATTGGAAGCTGCATCGTCAGGCCAAGGGCCATGCCGCGCGGAATGATCGTGACCTTGTGGATCGGATCGGCGTGCGGCAGCTTGACCGTCAACAGGGCGTGGCCCGCCTCGTGAATCGCGGTCACGCGCTTCTCGTGCTCGCTGATGATCATCGAGCGGCGCTCGGCGCCCATCAGCACCTTGTCCTTCGCGAACTCGAAATCGAGCATGCGAACGACCTTCTGGTTGTATCGCGCGGCGTTGAGCGCCGCTTCGTTCACCAGGTTCGCGAGGTCGGCGCCCGAGAAGCCGGACGTGCCACGCGCCAGCACGGCGATGTCCACGTCGTCGGAGAGCGGGATCTTCTTCGTGTGAACGGCCAGAATCCCCTCGCGGCCCTTGACGTCGGGACGATTGACGACGATGCGGCGGTCGAAGCGCCCGGGGCGCAGCAGCGCCGGATCGAGCACGTCGGGCCGGTTGGTCGCCGCAACCAGGATGACGCCTTCGTTGGACTCGAAGCCGTCCATCTCCACGAGCAACTGGTTCAGCGTCTGCTCGCGTTCGTCGTGACCGCCGCCGAGGCCCGCGCCGCGATGCCGGCCGACCGCGTCGATCTCGTCGATGAAGACGATGCAGGGGGCGTTCTTCTTGCCCTGCTCGAAGAGGTCCCGAACGCGGGAGGCGCCGACGCCGACGAACATCTCGACGAAGTCCGAGCCGCTGATCGAGAAGAAGGGAACGTTGGCTTCCCCGGCCACGGCGCGCGCCAGCAGCGTCTTGCCGGTTCCCGGCGGGCCCATCAACAGCACGCCCTTCGGAATGCGTCCACCGAGCTTCTGGAACTTCTGGGGCTCGCGAAGGAAATCGATGATCTCCTGCAGCTCCTCCTTCGCTTCATCGACGCCGGCGACGTCCTTGAACGTCACCTTCTTCTGCGCGCTCGACGAGAGCTTTGCCTTGCTCTTGCCGAAGGAGAGCGCCTTGTTCCCGCCGCTCTGCATCTGGCGCATGATGAACACCCAGAACCCGATCATCAGGAGGATCGGGGCCCACGTGCCCAATACGGTCGTCCACGGGCTCACCGTGGCGTCGCGATAGGTGACTGGAATCTTGTTGGTGATCAGCAGATTCCAGAGCATGTCGTACTGGGGCGGGGCGGAACTCCGGAACGTTTCGCCCGCCTTGGTCTTCCCGGTGATTTCGGTGCCGACCATCGCCACTTCGGCGATCTGATCCTTGCCGATGGAGTCGTAGAACTCGGTGAAGCTCATGACCTTCGGGCCGGTCTGAAGCCTGTTGGAAAAGTTCCACACCATGACCGCGATGACGGCCATGATCATCCAGAACACCAGGCTCCGCATTGTCGAGTTCAAACCAGCCTCCCTGGGCCCGAAACGTCCGAACTGTCTATCAGAGTATCACTTCGGGGCCACCCCCTGAAGCTGTTACCACTGATCTACGACGGCGCCCTGTCCGGGTGCCTACTGACTAAGACCAATTTTCCGGCCCGAAGTTCCACACGGCTGCCCGGAACGTCAACCCCGGCCGATTCGCCGGCTGCCACCTCGAGTGCGGCTTCAACGTGATCGAGGCCGATTTCACGCCCGGCAGCGGCCAGACGCAGGGCATTCAGCACGATCCGGCGCCTGACCGGAATCGGCTCGGCTTCGAGCGTTTTCAGGTCGATTTCGAGCCGGCCCTCGTCCCGTCGCACGAGGGCGTCAAAACGGCGGCCGGCCAGCTCCTCGAGCCACTGACCATCTTCTCGGACAATGGCAGCCGCCCGTGCAATCGCGTGACTCACGTCGCCGCCGTAGGCACGCTCGAGCTCCGGCAGCACTCGGTGCCGGATGCGATTACGCGGGTTCTCCAACTCGGCGTTTGTTTCGTCCTCGACCCATGTCTGCCCCCTCGTCTCCAGATACGCGCGGAGCTCGGCGCGCGAGACGCCGAGCAGGGGTCGAACGACCTTCTCCCGGCGAGGGTAGATCCCGCCAAGTCCGGTCAGCCCCGCGCCTCGAATCAGCTTCAGGAGAAACGTCTCGGCCTGATCGTCCCGGGTGTGGCCCACCGCAATCCGGTCGGCGCCCGTCGTCCCGGCGGCGCGATGGAGGAAGTCATAACGAAGCCGGCGCGCCGCGTCCTCTACCGACAGTCGCTGGCTCTGTGCATACGCGGCGACGTCGATCGATTCGACGACAATCGGGACGCCCGCTTCGTCAGCAAGCGTACGGCAGAACTGTTCGTCGCGAGCCGCCGAGGCACGGAGACGATGATTCAAGTGAGCAAGCGACGTCAGCGTGAAGCCGCCCGATGGGGCGAGCTCTTTCATCAGGAAAAGCAACGCGACCGAGTCCGATCCGCCCGAGAGCCCGACGAGCAGGCGTGTGCCGGAAGGACACAGGCCGTGTCGGCGGATCGTTCGACGGATCTGCTGATGGAGGTGAGACATTGAAAGGCCCCAGGAATCAGGCCTCAGGCCTCAGGGCTGGGCAAGGCATCAGACGGCAGGGTATCAGGATGAAGCCACTGAGGCCTGCGGCCTGAGCCCTGAGGCCTGGTAGTGCCGGAGGGCGGACTCGAACCGCCGACCCCGCGCTTATGAGACGCGTGCTCTAACCGACTGAGCTACTCCGGCCAAAGGGCGATCTTAGCAGGCCTCGGGCCTCTGAGGCCTGAGGCCTGAGGCCTGGGCCCTGGGCCCTGGGGCCTTAGAGGATCAGCATCGCGTCGCCGTAGCTATAGAACCGGTACTGGCGCTCGACGGCCTCGCGATACGCGGCAAGAATCCGTTCCCGGCCGGCGAAGGCGGCCGCGAGCATCAGCAGCGACGAGCGCGGCAGGTGGAAGTTGGTCACGAGTCCCTGGACGACGCGGAACGTGTGCCCGGGCCGGATGAAGAGACGCGTCGTCCCGCTGACCGGGTTCACCCGGCCTCCGGTTTCGACGTTCAGCGACTCGAGCGCGCGCGTCGTCGTGGTGCCGACGGCGATGATCCGGCGACCGTCGGCCATCGCGCAGGAAAGAGCGCTCGCCGCTTCCGGAGACACCGAGAAGCTTTCCTGATCGACTTCGTGTTCTTCGACGAGCTCGACACGTACCGGCTTGAACGTGCCGTAGCCGACGTGAAGCGTGATCGTGGCCAGCTCGATGCCGCGGCCACGAAGCCGTTCGAGCATGTCCGTCGTAAAGTGCAGGCCCGCTGTGGGCGCCGCCACCGATCCCGGGTCGCGCGCGTAAACGGTCTGATAGCGATCGCGATCGGACGCCTCGTCATCCCGCGTGATGTAGGGCGGGAGCGGAACGTGGCCAATGCGATCGATCGCCGCCGCAATCCCACTTCCGTCATCGGTCCACAGCCGGACGGTCCGCCGGCCATGAAAGTGCCGGGCCAGGACTTCTCCGTAGAGCCGCACGCCTTCGCGCTCGAACACCACGCGCGCGCCGGGCTTGAGCTTCTGTCCCGGATGGACCAGGGCGTCCCACTCTTCGGCGGCTGGGAGTTGGGAGTTGGAGCTTGGGAGTTTGCGAAGCAGAAGACATTCCACGGCGCCGCCGCTCGGGGCGCGTCGGCCAAGGAGTCTTGCCGGAAAGACCCGCGTGTCGTTGAGTACCAGAAGATCGCCGGGGCGCACGTAATCCGGGAAGCGTGCGAAGGTGGTGTGCTCGACCGGGCCTTCGCGGCGCGGGAGCACCAGCAGGCGCGAGCGG
>DASTDQ010000872.1:0-6581 GCA_035710305.1 Vicinamibacterales bacterium
GCGCCTCTGATGGAGATCCTGCTCGAGCATGGCGCGGATCCGAATCGCACCGGCGCCGGCGGCACCACCGCGTTGATGTGGGCCGTCCCCGATCTCGGGAAAGTCCGCCTGCTTCTGGCGCGCGGCGCCAACGTGAACGCCGCGTCCGAGACGGGACGGACGGCGCTGCTGGTTGCGGCGAGCTATCCGCGAACGGTAGAGGTGCTCCAGCTCCTTCTCGAGCGCGGGGCGAACCTCCGCGCACAGGATCGAACCGGCGCGACGGCGCTGGGGTTTGCGGCCCGTTCCGCCGACGTGGACGTCGTCCGTTTTCTCGTCGCGCGCGGTCTGGATGCGCAGTCGCTGTCTCCGGGGGCGCGCCGCGCGGCTTTTGCCCGCAACGATCTCCGCACGAGCGACTATCTGATCGCGGCGGCCCCGATGCCCGCGCAAGATGATCTGCTGGTCGCCGCCATCTGGCAGCCCGCCAGGCTCGTGTCCCGCTGGATCGAGCTGGGCGCGGATGTGAACGCGAGCGCGCCGGCGCAGTACGCGAGAACGCCCTTGATGAACGCCGTGACGTCGGAGGCCGAAGGCGCCGACACCGTCCGACTGCTCCTCGAGAAAGGCGCCAATCCGAACGCCCAGATGACCGAGGGGGAGAGGCCGCTCGACTGGGCGATCTACAAGGGCGACAAGGCGAAGATCCAGGCGCTCGAGCAATACGGCGCGACCAGGGGACAGGGACCGAGGCAGGCAGTCATTGCTCCACCCGCAACGGGCGGCGGGGTTGATGCGCGCACCTCCCTCGCACGGAGCCTGACCAGGCTCATGGAAGTCGCGCCGAAATTCCGCGATCAGGCCACGTGCATCTCGTGCCACCACAACACGATGCCGGCGCTCGCCGCGGCCGCGGCGCGAACGAAGGGCGTTCCCGTTGACGAGCCGCGCGCTCGCAAGAACGTCGAGGACCTTCGAACGTTCTTTGCCGGAAACGTGGCACGCATGATGCTCGGCGATCCCGCCGTCGGTGGTGAAGCGCTGACGACCGGATACGCCCAGATGGCGCTTGCCGCCGAAGGCCATCCGCTCGACACGGTGACGGCCTCGATGACGCACTGGCTGATGGCCAGACAGATGCCCAACGGCAGCTGGCTCGGGAACGGGCTCAACCGGCCTCCTTCCGAATACAGCCTCGTCAGCCACACGGCGATCGCCGCTGGCGGGCTGAAGGCGTATCCCTTGCCCGGCCGCAGTGGTGAGGTCGCCGAGAGTGTGCGGCGCGCGGGTCAGTGGCTTCTCGCGGCGAAGGCAACGTCGGCCGAAGAGCGCGGGATGCGGCTCATGGGGCTCGTCTGGACTGGTGCTCCTCGGTCTGCCGTCGAGGCCGCAATCCGGGAGATTCGCGAGCGGCAGGAGGCGTCCGGAGGCTGGTCTCAGTTCGGGAGGACGGAGCCGGACGCGTACGCGACCGGCCTATCGCTCTACGCGCTGCACGTCGCCGGTGTGCGGGCCACGGACGAGACGTACAGGAAGGGCGTGGCGTTCCTGCTCTCGACGCAATACCCGGATGGAACGTGGCTGGTGAAGACGCATTCCTTCCCTGTGCAGCGCTACTTCGAAAGCGGATTCCCCTACGGCAGGCATCAATGGATTTCCACCGCGGGCACCAGTTGGGCAAGCCTTGCGATCGCGCACACACTCCCTGACGCCAGGAAGTGATCCAAGGAGGATGAGATGGCTGGAATCCGGATGGGAAAAGTCGTCCTGGGCGGCTTGGCCGCCGGGCTCATCATCAACATCGGCGAGACGATCCTGAACATTCCTCTGCTCGGCGCCGAGATGGAGCAGGCGCTGCAGGCACGAAACCTGCCGGCCGTCGGCGGGGGAGCGATCGCCTATTTCGTCGGCGTCTGCTTTCTGCTCGGCATCGTCATCGTCTGGACCTACGCGGCAGTGCGCCCGCGGCTCGGACCAGGGCCGAAGACCGCGGTGATGGTGGCTGTTCTCGTCTGGCTGCTCTCGTTCGTCTGGGCCGGCGGCGCGCAGGCGGCGATGGGCATCATGCCGCTCAAGCTCACCGTCGTGGGCCTCGTCTGGGGCCTGGGCGAACTCGTGATCGCCACGCTCGTCGGCGCGAAGCTGTACACCGAAACAGCGTGAAAGGGGTCTGGCCCCTTCACGCTACTTCGCCGCGGTGATCTTCCAGATACGGTTGCCGCTGTCGTCGGACACGAGCAGCGCCCCGTCGCGAGCCACCGTCACACCCACGGGTCGTCCCCACTGCTCGATCGGCGTGCCGTTGGACCCGTCGCTGGCCAGGAAGCCGGTCAGGAAGTCCTCGATCGGACCGGGCTTGCCGTTCACCATCGGGAAGAACACCACCTTGTAGCCCGAGGCCACTGACCGGTTCCACGATCCGTGCAACGCCACGAAGCCGCCATTGCGGAACCGCTGCGGAAACTGCGTGCCCGTGTAGAAGGCGATGCCGAGCGCCGCGGCGTGAGAGGGCAGCAGCACGTCCGGGACGGTCGCGCGCTTCACGAGATCGGGGAAGGATCCGATGTATCGGGGATCGTAGTTGCTCCCGATGTAGGAATACGGCCACCCGTAAAACGCGCCATCCTTCACCGAGGTCGCGTAGTCGGGCACGAGATCGTCGCCAAGGTTGTCGCGCTCGTTGATCGCGGTCCAGACGATGTCGGTCCCCGGCTGCAGCGCAAGACCGACCGGGTTGCGAATGCCGGATGCGAACACACGATAGCCTGTCCCGTCCGGATTGAACTCGAGGATCGCGGCGCGCCGACAGTCCTCGCCCGCGTTGTTGTTCGATTGCGAGCCGACGGCGACGTACATCTTGGTGCCGGCACGGTTGAAGATGATGTTGCGCGTGGAGTGGCCGCCCGCAGGCAGGTCGAGCAGCTTCTCCGGCTGGCCTTGCGCCTGAAGGTCGCCACTCGAGTACTTGTAGCGAACGAGCGACGCGGTATTTCCGACGTACAGATACCCGTCATGGAACGCGAGGCCGAACGGTGCCGCCAGCGTGCCGGGCCCGCGTACGGCGAACTCAGGCGGCGGCGTGCACGCCGGCGCGTCCGCCCCGAGCACCGGCGGCGCTCCGCGGCCCCCGCCCGGCGGCGGCCCCGCTCCTGCCGCGCCACGGCCGGGGGCGCCACCAGGAGCAGCGCCACCAGGAGCGCCGCCAGGGCGAGCGCCGCCCTGGGGAGCCGCTCCACCTCCGCGCGGCGCCGGCGGCTCGCCTTGCGCGAACACGCCCTGCGCTTCGAACACGCCGTCGTTGTTGGCGTCGCGCAGGACGGTGATGGAATTGGCTCCTGGCGAGCTGACGAAGAGGTCGCCGTTCGGCGCGTAGACCATCATGCGCGGTGCGCGCAACTCGGCGTAGCTCGTCACGGTGAACCCGGCCGGCACTCTTGGCGTGATCCCTTCGGGTCTGTTCACGGATCGGCTCGGCTTGGGGCTCGCGGCGCCGGGCGCCGGCAGCGCCTCGGCCCGCGGCTGCGGGACGACGCTGTTCTGCTGCGCGACGAGGACGCCCGCGGCGAGCGTGATGGCGACGAGTCCTGCGAACGCCCTGATTGCTGTTGTCATGCTGTGCTCCCGTTACTTTCCCACCATGTGCGGCAGGTCCCTGTTGTTCTCTTCGCAGATGCTCTCGATCAGGTCCGTATCGGGCACGAGCCTCCAGGCCAGCTGGACGTCCCAGGGCTTCGTGTACGCCATCGGGTCGTCGATCGTGACATCGATCGTAATCCGTCCGATGGTCGGGCGCCTGTAACGTTCGATCACCCGGAGCGACTCGGTCCCCGGCAGTCCCCGCATGTCGAGCCACGTCTTGCCGTTCTGGCCGATCGTGTCGACGATGAACGTGTCGCCCTCCCAGCGTCCGACGGAGTACCCCATCCACGTGGGCTGCGCGTCTTTCGGCAGCGGCCGGCCGTCGGTGAAGACCTGCCGGTAGATGGTCCGCGACTCGTACAGAAAGATCATGACGTCCGGCGTCTGAACGACCTTGAGCCCGTCCGGGATGTTGTTCTTTTCGGGAATGCCCGATGGCCAGCACCGGACGCCGGGGTGATCCTTCGCGTTGTTCTCGATGCGTTCCTTGTAGAGCGCTTCGGCCCAGGGGCGCAGCGGCACGGAACCGGGCTTCAGGTCGGCGGCCAGGTTGAGCAGATGCTTGACGGCCTCGACCGGCATCCAGAAGCCCGACAGATCGACCTTGCCGTCGGGCGTCCGCCGTGGTGAGGCGTTCATGTCCACCTTGCCGTCGGCCGTGCGCGGCATGTTCTTCCACGGGTACGGTTCCCACTGCGCCTCGCCCGATGCGGCAGTCGCTGCCACCAGAGCAATCGCCAGGAGACACCTCGGAATGCTCGTGCGGATCTCTATCATCTCTACTCCCTGTGTCGGCGAATTCTACTCTACAGCTCGCTTGTGTTGAGGCCATTGTGGCAGACCGTCGCACGAGAATCCGCCTTTCCAGCGGGAACGACGTTGCCAAAGGCACCAACACAAGCGAGTCCTAGGGTTAGTAGACGCGTCGCGTTCGCGCCGGCTCAGGGTCTCATGGCGCGTAACTCCCGAATCAGTTGATACGGTCCACTAGTGCCTGCGTGCGGCCCGGCTCCACCCTCCAGCGAGCAGCAGAGCAACCGCCGAGCACACCATGTCGCACGCGCTCGCGGCCGACGCCACGCGGGCGCGGGCGTCGTCGTGCGCGAGGCGTTGCAGCAGCACGGCACGAATCGGCTGGGCAACACCAACGAGAAAAGACAGGGCGACGGCCGCCATGAGGAGCGTGGAAGGGATCGCGACGGCCAGCATGCCGGCGGCCGTGCCGAACGCCGCCAGCATCCATTGCCCCCGAAGGCCGGCTCCCGTGACGAGGCTCGCCGTTGCGGCGCCCGCTGATTCCGCCAGGGTGATCGCCGCTACGAGAACCGTGACCCCCAAGAGACCGGCCAATCCGCCGGTCTGCGCGAGAAACGACGACGCCGAAGCGGCGCCGCCAAGCAGCGCCGCGGGTATCACCAGGATGGCGATCGCGTGGGCCCTCCTAAGCGGCCTCGTCGAAACCGGCGTCGATTCGCGCTTGTCGTTCCGGCTCCCGCCGCTCGGCGGCTCGATCATCGCGCACGCGATCGCGAGGCCCACGAGGGAGAGCCCGACTTCGGCGGCCCATCCCGCCGCGAAGCCCCATCGCGTGACCATCACGCCGCCACCGAGGAGGAGCACGACGAGGGCCACGAGGCCGGCTGCACGCGTGCGGGCTTCAGTCGGTTGGAAGCGATCTTCCCGGCCGAGGGCGACGCACGTGCGGTAGAGAAGCGCCTGATCGGCGCCAGACCTGAAGGCGTCGCCGCACGCGACGAGCAGGCTCGCGATGACGAGATCGGGAACGCCGCGGCCCAGCCAGCATGCAAGCATGCCGAGAGCCTGTAAGGACGATCCGGCGATCAGGCTGGCCCGATGGCCGAGCCGATCGGCCACCCAACCGGTGGGCACTTCGAGCAGGAAGGCCGCGAGGTCGCCGACGGCGAGCAACGCGGCAACCGTGGCCGGGGAAATCCCGCGCTCCTCGACCCACCACAGCAGGTAGAGGCCGTGCATCACGCCCTCCACGCTGGCGACGTGATACGGCAGGTAGAGCGTCAGGTTTCGGGCGAGCGATCAATTAGGAGGCATGGGATCAGCTTACCGCGTCTGCGCTACTTTCGCGCAGCCTTCAGCGCCCCAGCCCACCACGACAGGTGATCGAGGAGCGCGGCGGCGCTCTGACGATTCTGCTCGGTGTCGATCTCGCTGACGTCTTTCACGAACCAGGGGTTCGGAATGTGCACGGCCCATCGCGTGGGCACCATGTCCAGCTCGATCGCGACCAGCCGGAGCTGCTCGACGCCCCTGGTGCCGCCCGCGCCGCCCCAGCTGACGAACGCCACAGCCTTGCGACCCCACGAGGCGTAGGTGTAATCGAGGGCGTTCTTCAGCACGGCAGGGTAGCCGTGGTTGTACTCCGGCGTGCAGATGATGAAGCCGTCGCTCTCGCGGATCTTGTCGCGCCACTTGATGACCAGCGGGTTCGAGTACTGGTCCTTGGCCAGCCCGGGGGGCAGCGGTTCCTCGAACAGGGGCAGCGGGTAGTCGCGTAGGTCGAGCAATTCGACGTCGAAGTCGGCGCGCTTCCTGGCGGCGTCGAAGATCCACTGAGCCGGCTTCTCGCTGAATCGGTTCGCACGGGTGCTGCCGACAATCACTTTGATCTTGAGTGCGCTCATGAGCCGTTCATTCTGCCACACTCTCCCAACTCCCAACGTGTTTGTTTAGCGCGTTCCGATTGATCAGGTCGGCCGATCGCCGTGCCACGGAGACCTGCCGGTCCGGGCGTCGCCGGCGCTGCACGCCGGAAATCGGTTTCCGCTCCCGCCCTGGCGAGTAGCCGCTACCTCGCGGCGACATCCGGCACGCGGCACAAAGCGCCCGCGACGAATCGCGTCAACGAGAACGCGGGGACGGAACTCGCCGCGGAATCGTCGCTTCACCCGATTTCCTGCTTCGCAGTGGCTTGGCGTTGGCGCAGG
>DASTDQ010000873.1:0-2114 GCA_035710305.1 Vicinamibacterales bacterium
CGGCTCGCGGAGCGGACGCGGTTCTACTCCAGCACGATTGGAAGCACGGCCCGGGTGCCTTCCCGCTCGATGATCAGGCTGTAGGTGCCGGGAGTCCAGAGTCCTGTCGGCGACTCGAAGAACAGATCGCCCGTGATGACATGGTCCTTATCGCTCACGAAGTTCGTGAGCACCGGCCCGCTCTCGAGCGCGAAGAGCCTCATCGACTCGATCCTTCTCTTCTCGAGGAAGTACGACAGCACGTCGTGCCTGAGGACGTAGGCGCCCTGCACCACGGGGTTGACCCGGCTGACGTCGCTCGCAAACCGCTGCTGGCTCGACAGCGTGATTACGCGCTCACCGGACGGCGTCACGAGCGTGATGTTCTCGCGATCGATGACGAGGTTGCGCGTCGTGGACATCGCCGACTGAATCAGCAGCCACCGCGTATTGTGGTTCCTCTGCGAGTAGTAGTACGCGGCCACGACCTGGATTTCAGGATCCCGGTACTCGATCGCCGCCCGGCCCCACCGCTTCGTTTTGGGGAAGAAGTTGTCTTCCTGCGCGCGCACGGCAGCCGCGCTTGCAAGCGCCACCATCGCCGCCAGCGCCAGCATCACCGACCGGTGTTTGAAAGAGTCCTGGCTGTTCATGGGTCTCACCTCATCCGGACCTTCGAGTTGCAGAAGTCGTGCCGACCCATACAGGCGCGTTGGCACATGCGCCGTGCGTTCCCTCGAGCAGGCGCCCGAAGAAAGGGACAACCAAGTCTACTTCGGCGTGAGGGCGGGCTTCGCGAGATTGTCCTCGAACCGCTGGTTCTCACGAACCGAGCAGATCTGCTGGTAGCGCAGAAAGCCGGTCTTCGACAGCGTGAAATACCGCTGTGCGTTCCAGGGCTGCGTATACGCCCCGGGGTCGTCGATCACCATCTTCAGCTCGAGTGAGCTCGCGTCCAGGCGCTTGTACCGTTCGGTCAAATGGAGCTGCTCGGTTGTCGGATGGCCCATCTGATCAAGCCACGTCTTGCCGTTGAATCCGACGGTGTCCACGACGAGCGTGTCGCCGTTCTCGTACCAGCCGATCGAGTGCCCCCACCACTGAGGATCCGGGTCTTCGGGATGTTTGCTGTTCAGCCAGACGATCCGGTAGAACGGACCGTACTCGTGAAGGATGTACACCGCCTCGGGCGTCTGGATGAACTTGGTCTTGATCGGCCACAAGTAGATGTGGGGAACGCCGGGCGGCTCGCAGTACAGCACCTGCGGATCGGTGGTGCTGCCGAAGAACGGCTCGGGACCGGTTGACGGCCGCTCGGACATCGTCTTTTCGCGTGCCCACGGCTGGTACGGGATGTCGGGTTCCTTGCCCCTCTGCTTTCCGCCGTTGTCGGCGATGCTCATGCTCTGGCCGATGCCTCCTCGCCTGCCATCGGGCGCCCAATCGCCGGAGAGGTCCGGCACCTTCGCGGATGCACCCTGCCCCTGAGCCGGCGCCGCAGCAGCCGCCGGCGTCCGCAGCACGAGCGAGAAGGTGACGATGCCGACACCGAGCGCCGCGAGAACCGTGAACGTGTTCCGCATGGAATGACTCCTGACGCCAGAGTTACTTCGCGGGCGGCGCGGCTTCGGCAGGCCGAGGCCCGAACGTGGTCAGCTCCTTGCCGTCCGCGAGGACGATGCGCTGCACGTTGCCGACCGGCGCGCCGTTCTTGGCAGCGAACACGTACATCGTGACCTGATCGCCCTCTTTCAGCGAGCGCCTCGTCCAGCCGCGCTCGAGCATCACCTGGGGCGGCTCGGTGGCGGCAATCCAATGGACCACGTTGCCCTTCTCGTCCTTGACGTCGAAGTAGATCTGATTGTGGGGGTTGGTCCACTCGAATTTCGTGATGGTCCCCTTCAGCACGATGGCCTTGGAGTCGTAGACGTTGGCGGTCCCATGGTGCGCGCGCGCAGTGGCGGACGCCGCGAGAAGGCCGACGGCCACGGCCACGATCATGAGTGATGCACTGGTCATTCTGCTCGTCACGGGTTGCCTCCAGACTGGAACTGGCGACGGCGGATCGGGCGGATTATACCGCGTGCGCGGCCATGTGAAGGGGTCTGACCCCTTCTCGTATTTGCGCGATCGTC
>DASTDQ010000874.1:0-13638 GCA_035710305.1 Vicinamibacterales bacterium
ACCGCTCGACCCTGCCGATCGAGCGGGATCACCTGCGCGCGCTCCTGTCGGCGCGTCGAATCGCGATCGCGAATCCTCGTCACGCCCCGTATGGCCGGGCGGCGGAAGCGGCGCTGCGCGCCGCCGGAGTCTGGAGCCAGGGGGAGGCGCGGCTCGTGCTCGGCGAGCACGTCGCACAGGCCGCTCAGTTCGTCCCGAGTGGCGCGGCCGAAGCCGGGCTCGTCGCGATGTCGCTGGTTGTCGCGCCCGCCATGGTGACGGCCGGACGGTACTGGGAAGTTCCCGCGCGCGAGTATCCGCCGCTCGTCCAGGGAGGCCTCGTGCTGCCGTGGGCCTCGTCGCGCGACGCGGCGCTGCGCGTTCGCGACTACCTGCTGAGCGTCGAGGGACGCCGGATTCTCGAAGGGTCCGGCCTCGGGCCGCCGGGATCGCGTTGAAGGAGCCATCCTGATGGACGCCGTCCCGCTGACGCTCATGCTGGCCGCCGGTACGACAATGGTCCTCGCCGTGCTCGGCCTGCCGCTCGCGTACTGGCTGGCCACGAGCCGCCGCGCGTGGCGGCCGATCGTCGATGCCGCGGTGGCCGTTCCGCTGCTGCTGCCGCCCACGGTGCTCGGCTTCTACTTCCTGATGTCCACGGGTCCGGAGAGCCTCGCAGGCCGGGTGTACGAGCGGCTGGTCGGCGGAACGATCCCGTTTTCCTTCACCGGAGTGCTCGCCGCGTCCGTCCTCTACAACCTGCCATTCGCGGTACGGCCGTTCGCGGCCGGTTTCGCAGCAGTGGACCCGCGCCTCGTGGAAGCCGCGCGCTGCCTGGGTGCGTCGCGCCTTCGTGCGTTCATCCGCGTCGTCCTGCCGCTGTCGTGGCCCGGTGTGCTGACGGGCCTCGTTCTCGCGTTCGCGCACACGGTGGGGGAGTTCGGCGTCGTGCTGATGGTCGGCGGCAACATCCCCGGCGTCACGCGCACGATCGCGCTTGCCATCTACGACGACGTGCAGGCGCTCGACTACGCAGCGGCAAACGAGGCATCGCTGCTGCTGCTCGTCTTCGCGGTGGCGGTGCTCACGCTGACCTACGCGTTGCAGCGGCGAACGGTACTGCTGTGAGCCGGCGGCTCGACGTCGACATCACCTTTCGATATCGTCACGGACCGGTCATCGAGGGCGCCTGGTCCGACTCGCTCGACGAGCGAGGCGTCACGGTGCTCCTCGGAGCATCGGGATCCGGAAAGACGACGATTCTCCGGTGCCTGGCGGGACTCGAGCAGCCTCAGCGCGGACACATTCGCGTGGGCGATCGCGTGTGGTTCGACGCCGAGCGCCGGATCTGCCTCGCTCCCGACCGCCGCGACGTCGGGCTCCTGTTCCAGGATTACGCGCTCTTCCCCCACATGACCGTGGAACGGAATATCACCTTCGGAGGCGCTCGCCTCGACCGCGCGTCCGTCAGGCGCCGTCTCGAGGAGCTGGTCTCGATCTTCCAGCTCGACGGCCTAGAGAAACGGCGGCCGCGTCAGATCTCGGGCGGTCAGCAGCAGCGCGTCGCGCTGGCTCGCGCCGTCTTCCGCCGTCCGGAAGTGCTCCTGCTCGACGAGCCGCTGTCGGCGCTCGACGCCGCCATGCGTGAGGATCTGAGGAACGAGCTGCGCGGTCTCATCCGCGCGCTCGACATCCCCACCTACGTCGTGACCCACGATCGCCTCGACGCGCTCGCGCTCGGCGATCGGACGATCCTCATGGAAGGCGGCCGCATCGTTCAGCACGGGCCGACGCGCGAGGTCTTCGGGGATCCGAAAACGCCAACCGCAGCCCGGCTCGTCGGCGTGGACACGGTGCTGATGGGGCGGATCGCGGCGGTGGCCGGCGGGCTCGCGACGGTCCGGATCGGCGGCCAGGAACTGAGGGCGGAAGCGCCGGGCGGCGTCGGCGCCGAGGCGGCCTTCTGCATCCGCGCCGAGGACGTCATGCTCGCCCGTGCCGTTGCCGGTGACATGAGCGCGATGAATCAGTGGCGAGGGGTGATCGACTACGACACGGTCGAAGGCCCCTTCGTGCGCGTGGTGGTGAACTGCGGCTTCCGGCTGAGCGCGCTGGTCACCAGGGACGCGTGGCAGCGGCTCTCGCTCCAGTCCGGCGATCCCGTCGTGGCCATCGTCAAGGCGGCCAGCATCCGGGTGCTGTTGAGGGGGAAGGGGGCCCCCTGACCCCTACCCCCTGACCCCTGCCCCCTGATCGAGTGCGCGCGGTTGACACTGTCAGGTACGGCGAACGATACTTGAGGGTCGTTCGTGCGGCGATTTCACCGACTTGATGGGCCGCGCGCGCCGGAAGTTCCGGCCGATCTGTCTAAGTCGCGAGCAGCCCGCGACCTCGCGGGCTTTTTTTGTGGAGTGTTATGAGCAACCGATACATTTTCTCGTCGGAATCCGTCGGCGAAGGGCACCCCGACAAGGTCGCCGACACCATCTCCGATGCCGTCCTCGATGCGTGCCTGGCCCAGGACAAATTCAGCCGCGTCGCCTGTGAAACCTACGTGAAGTCGAACATGGTGATCATCGGCGGCGAGATCACCACCAAGGCCAAGCTCGACTTCGTCAAGATCGCGCGCGACACGATTCGCGAGATCGGCTACGTCAACGACGACGACGTCTTCCATGCCGACCGCGTGTTCGTGAACGTGCTCGTGACACAGCAGTCCCCGGACATCGCCCAGGGCGTTGACGCGCGCAAGGCGAGCGGCAAGAAGACCGCGAAGCAGGGTGCCGGCGACCAGGGCCTGATGTTCGGCTACGCCAGCAACGAGACGCCCGAGCTCATGCCGGCGCCGATCATGTTCGCGCACCGCCTCGGGCGCGAGCTGACCCGGATCCGCAAGCAGGGCACCGTGCCGTGGCTGCGGCCCGACGCCAAGTCGCAGGTGTCGGTCGTCTACGAGAACGACAAGCCCGTCGGCATCGCCAACGTCGTCATCTCGACGCAGCACGCGGCCGACGTCACCCACCGTGAGATCGAGAAGTTCTGCATCGAGAAGGTGATCAAGAAGGTGCTGCCGGCGAGGCTGCTCACCAGCAGGACCGAGTTCCTGATCAACCCCACCGGCCGGTTCGTCGTCGGCGGGCCGCAGGGAGACACGGGACTGACCGGACGCAAGATCATCGTCGATACCTACGGCGGCATGGGACGTCATGGCGGCGGCGCGTTCTCGGGCAAGGATCCGACGAAGGTGGACCGCAGCGCGGCGTACATGGGCCGCTGGGTTGCCAAGACCGTCGTGGCGGCGAAGCTGGCCGCGAGGTGCGAGGTACAGTTCGCCTACGCGATCGGCCACCCCGATCCCGTGAGCGTGCACGTGGACACCTTCGGTACCGCCGCCGTGCCGGAGTCGAAGATCGTCCGCGCCATCAACCAGGTGTTCGCGTTCCAGCCGGCGGAAATCATCGAGCAGCTGGACCTCAGGCGTCCGATCTACACGAAGACGACCAACTACGGACACTTCGGCAAGAGCGACAAGGACCTCACGTGGGAGTCGACCAGCAAGGTCGCCGCCCTGTTGAAGGCGATCCAGACCCCGAGGCTGCGAGCCGCTGTTTAGTGTAGAGGCGGGTCTTCAGACCCGCCTATCGCTTCGCGTGTTCCTTGATGTAGCTCGTCGCGAACGCGACGAGTTGAGGGCTCTGCAGGCCGATGGCTTCCGCCTCGGTCTGCGCCCTCTCTATCGCCCAGCCGTCCTGCAGCACCCGCTTGATCATCCATACGGCGCCCACGCGGTTGGCCGAGCCGCAGTGGATGAAGACCGGCTGGTTGCTCTTGTCGGCGACGGCCCCGAGGAAATCGGACACCACCTTCGGATCCGGTGACGAGGCGTTGAAGGGGAGGTGGATGTACTTGAGTCCGGCCGTCTTGGCGGCCGCCCGGCTTCCGTCAATGTCGGCGCCCTGCTCGGTTGCCTGCCGCAGGTTGATCACCGACACGTAGCCTTCCTTCTTGAGCGTGGACATCGCGCTCGGATCAACAGCGCCCCCGCATCCCACGGTTGCATCCACGCGTGAGTAGTTGCGGACGCCGGCGACGTCCGACTTCTTGACCTGCGCGGCCGTTGGCAGCGCCACGAACGCGACTAGCGCCAGTATCGAAAGAGCCCGAAGTTTCATAGCTCGCCTCCACGCGAATCTTACATCCGTACGTGGAAAGGGCCGGCAGAGCCGGCCCTGCGCGACCCCACGTGGCGTCCGACCTCTCGACGGTGATCTCTGTTCGGTCGGAATTGCACCGACTTTGTGCGTGACTGCCTGAAGGAGTGCGACTTGATACCGGGGGCATGGATCCAAATACGGGCGCGGGCCCGGAAAACTTGTTCAGGCGTCTCTTCGCCATGAGGAGGGAAAATCCGACAGCCTTCGGTCCCTGATAGGTCAACACTGGGCGACTTCCCGCGGGTAATCCATCGCTGCCCTCGGTTCCTGCCTGAGTGGCCCACCCAACAGGTCTAGCTCCTCGTCAGCTGGGGGCGCCCATATTCCACTAGATAATCTTCTGAGCAAAGTGTAAAGATCCTCTCGTATGGGCAATTTTGAAGGGATTCTGATGCATAGATCACCGTGTGGAATGGGGGCTGATCGTGCCGGGGCGTGAATCGCCGCTCCAAAGCGAGACGCCCCAGGGCACGCTCGACATGCTCGTACTGCGGGTCCTCGTGATCGGGCCGGCGCATGGTCACACGATCGCGTACGCCATCGAGCGAGGATCGGAGAACGTGCTGCAGATCGAGCACGGCGCCCTCTATCCCTGCCTTCACGAGCTGGAGAATCGCGGCTGGATCGCGTCTTTCTGGGGTGTCGTCGGCGACAACCGTCGAGCCAAGTACTACCGCCTCACGTCTGCGGGGCGGAAGCAACTCTTCGCCCAGCTCACCGGACGGGAGCACGCCTCACTCGTACACCTCTGGCTCGGAGTCTCGATCGCGCTTGCCATCTCTGCAGGGCCGAGCGCTCAGATGAAGGATGGACGACCGACCGTCGAAGTGACGACCGACGACCGATCGTCGGCCGGCGTTGAACTGGGGATCGCTGGCGCGCGAGTCAACGCGATCTTCATCACGGCGGGCATCCGGGTTGTCTGGCGTGCGCGAACGGCTGTTGCCATCGGTACGGCCGGAACGGATCGCATCCGGCTCGTAGTACTCAGCGGGCCCGCAGCGGACGCGATGTTTCTCGGTCACGCCGACCTGCTCGGCCTGGCAGTGCCGTCGGCGAACCGGGTCTACATCCATTACGACCGGGTACTGGCTCTCGCGCGCGACTACAGGACGCCGCCGGGATGGTTCCTCGGCATCGTGATCGCACACGAAGTGGCGCACGTGCTGCTTCCCGATGCCGGGCACGCCGACGACGGGCTGATGGCTGCCACGCTCAATCCTCAGGCCACGCCGGCTTTTACCGCTCAACAAGCGCAGTCACTTCGCGCAGGCCTGCGTGGCGGGGTGATGTCCGCCCTCGGCGCTCGCTGACGTTCGTCCGCGCCGATCAACACGAGGAGAACGATGCCGAAACGCGAATCGCCGATGCAGAGTGAAATGCTCCAGGGAACATTGGACATGCTGGTCCTGAGGACCCTGGTCATTGGACCTGCGCACGGTCACACCATTGCGCACGCCATCGAGCGCGGGTCAGAAGCCGTGCTGCAGATCGAGCACGGGTCTCTCTACCCGGCCCTTCACCGGCTGGAGAATCGCGGCTGGATCGTGTCGTTCTGGGGCACCTCCGACAACAACCGCAAGGCGAAGTACTACCGGTTGACCCCGACCGGCCGCAAACAACTCGCCGCGCAGACCACGCGGTGGGAAGAGATCGTTCGCGCCATCGGCAGGATCCTCAATCCGTCAACGGAGTAAGCCATGAGCTGGCACCGCTTCTTCCGTCGAGCGTCCTCGGATCGCGATCGCGCCGAGGAGCTGCGTTCCTATCTCGAGATCGAAACCGACGAGAACATCGCGCGCGGGATGCCGGCCGATGCGGCGCGCCGCGCGGCGCACCTCAAGCTCGGGAACACGGTCCGGATCCGCGAAGAGATCTACCGGATGAACACGATCGGCCCGCTCGAGACGTTCGGCCGCGATCTGCGCCTGGCATTACGCGGCATGCGCCGGCGTCCAGGGTTCACGCTGGCCGTTGTGCTCACGCTCGCGTTGGGCATTGGCGCGAACACGGCCATCTTCGGCGTCGTCGATGGCGTGCTGATCAAGCCGCTTCCGTACCCGAACGCGGGCGAACTGGTCAGCATCAAGCACCTCGCGCCAGGTCTCAACGTCGATGAGCTGCGCATGTCGCCGGCGCAGTACTTCACGTACCGCGATGAGACGCGCGTCTTTCAACAGATTGGTCTGTACCGTGACGGCGGGGTCACGATCACCGGAAACGGCGAGCCGGAACAGGCGCGTCTGCTGGGGCTCACCTCCGACGTCCTGCCGGCACTGGGTGTTCGGCCGCAGCTGGGCCGGCTCTTCACGGAGGCCGATGCGAAAGGCAAGGGACAGCAGTTCCCTCCGGTCGTCATCCTGACCGACGCCTACTGGAAACGCCGGTTTGGCGGCGACCCCGCAGTGATCGGACGACGACTGATTGTGGACTCCGATCCCGTCGAGGTCATCGGCGTCATGCCCGAGGGATTCCGGTTTCTCGATATGGAGCCCGCCGCCGAGGTGATTCGGTTGTTCCCGGCCGATCGCAGCCGCGTGGCCATCGGGAACTTCAACTTTTCGAGCCTCGCCCGGCTCAAGCCAGGTAAGACCGTCGCGGACGCCAACGCCGACATCGCACGGATGTTGCCGATCTGGCTCAACGCGTGGCCGACAGCGCCGAACACTCCGGGACGGCAGGAGTACGAGAAGTGGAAGATCGCGCCGGCCGTGCTGCCGCTGAAGGACGACGTTGTCGGCGGCGTCGCCGACATGCTGTGGATCCTCATGGCCACCATCGGCATGGTGCTGCTGATCGCCTGCGCCAACGTCGCGAACCTCATGCTGGTGAGATCCGAGAGCCGCCGTCAGGAGTTTGCGGTACGGACGGCGCTCGGTGCACGACGAGGCGACATCGTGCGAGGGGTGCTGGTCGAAAGCCTGGCGCTGTCACTCATTGGTGGCGCGCTGGGTGTCGCACTCGCGTACGGCGGCCTCGCCGTCGTCGTCGCGACCGCGCCCACGTCGCTGCCGCGCGTCGAGGACATCTCGCTGGATCCGCGTGCCGTCGCGTTCGCCCTCGTGGTGTCACTGATATCGAGCATGTTGTTCGGCGCGCTTCCCGCGCTGAGGCAGGCCGCGCCGCATGGCGCGCCCATCGCCGGCGGCGCGCGTGGCGCCAGCACCAGCCGCGAACGGCAACGCACGCGCAATGCACTGGTCGTCGTGCAGGTGGCGCTCGCACTCGTCCTGCTTGTTGGCTCGGGCCTGATGATCCGGACGTCTCTCGCTCTCATGCGCGTGCCTCCCGGGTTCACGCCAGGCGACGCAGTGCAGATCGCCAGAGTGGCGGTGCCGCCGCTGCAGGTGCAAGACCCAGAGCGTGTCACGCGGCTGCAGCACGAGATTCTCGACAAGATCGCCGCGCTCCCCGGCGTCACCGCCGCTGCGTTTGCCAGCGCCGTGCCGATGGAGGGCCCGCAGCGCGTGTGGACGCAACCGGTGTGGGTCGATGGACAGCGCGACACATCCGTGACGCCGCTGCGCCGAATCAAAACGGTGTCGCCAGGGTACTTCTCGGCGATCGGCACGCGCCTGATCGCCGGCCGCGACATCACGTGGCGCGACATCTACGGACGCGCGAAGGTGGTGCTCGTCTCCGAGAACTTCGCTCGCGAGCTCTGGGGATCTCCGGCGGCGGCGCTCGGTCAACGCGTTCGCGACTCGGCACCTGCGAGCGACGATGGCTGGCGCGAGATCGTCGGCGTCGTCCAGGACGTGCACGAGGATGCGCTGTATCAGGCCGCACCAGCATTCGTGTACTGGCCGACCATGATGGAGAACTTCGGCGGCAACAAGGTCTTCACCATGCGCGCCGTCAATCTGGTCATCCGCAGCGAGGGGATCGGCCGAGAGAGCCTGCTGAACGGCGTCAGGAGCGCGGTGTCGTCCGCGAACTCGAACCTGCCCGTGTTCCTCGTCCGGACGATGAAGGATCTCTATGACCAGTCGATGGCGCGAACGTCGTTCGCGCTGGTGATGCTGGGCATCGCCGCCGCGATGGCGCTCGCGCTCGGCGTGATCGGCATCTACGGCGTCATTGCGTACGTCGTCGCACAGCGATCGAGGGAGATCGGCATCCGCCTGGCGCTTGGCGCCGCGCCGACGCAGCTCAAACGGATGTTCGTACGTCAGGGGCTCGCACTCACTGCGGTTGGTGCCGGAGTGGGCCTGGTGACAGCCATTGCGTTGACGCAGTGGATGTCGTCGCTGCTGTTCGGTGTCGGCCGGCTCGACCCGGCCACCTACACCGTCGTGCTCGGTGTGCTGATGATGGCCGCCGCGATGGCGAGCTACGTGCCGGCGCGCAGGGCAGCGGCGGTCGATCCCGTTGAAACGTTGACCGCGGAGTGACTCGCATGAATCGCAAGAGACTGATGGTCACGTTCGCCCTCACGACGCTGCTGAGTGGCGGCCTTGCGCGCGCACAGGCGCCGGCGGGTACGAACTCGCGCTGGTCCGGTCTCATCTGGAGTCGGAATCTCGAAGTGGAGAATCGATTGGGACTTGGGAATTGGGAGTTGGGGATTGCGAGTCGCCTTATCGCTCGAGCGTGACAGTCACCGGCTCCTCGAGTCGCACCGTCAGCGGCGATCCCGCTGGAAGCGTGGCGTGGTTCCGCCCGCCCACCATCACCGCGGCGGTGCCGGCGCCCGCGCCGATCGAGCCGCCGATGGCGGCGCCCTTGGCGCCCCCGAGAATCCCGCCGATGATGAGGCCGCCGACCGCCCCGCCGCCGATCTTTGCCGCGCTTTCAGGAGTGGGTGAGTCGCCCTCCCTGAAGATGGTCTCCGTGCGGATGGGGAGCCGCGTCCCGTCGGCGAGCACGACGGAGGTGAACCGCACACCCAGCCTGGCGCGGTCGCGCATCCTGCCGCCTCGCTCGACGACTGTGACCTCGCCAAACACACGCGCGCCCGACGGAATGACGACGCGGTCTCCAACCCTGACGTCGCGCGTCACGTGCGCGACGACGCTGTCTTCGACCCGCGCCTTTTCACTGGAGACGGCCGATTCCATTTGAAGCCCGATGACCGAGTCGGCCGAGACGACGAGATCCACGAGGACGGGGCCGGCCGGCTCGACGGGGCGCGAGGCGTCGTTGTCGGCAACGATCGCGGGCTCAACTGGCACAACGACCTCGGGGTTCTGAACGGCCTCGGGCCCGGGTGGCAGTTCCTGGGCGCTCGGCGCCGGCGTCTCCGGCGGGGCCTCTACCGGCGGCGCGGACGGCTTCGGCCGACGCGTGGCCGCTTTGGGCGCTGTGGGCGTGACAGAAGGCGTCACGGTCACGGCCGACGGCCGCTCAACTGCGGCTGCGTTCGGGGCCTTGAGCGGATCAGGCGGAGCCTCGCGTCGCAGGGCCAGAAACGTCCCGCCGGCGGCCGCCGCCATGACGACTGCCAGGATGCCGGCCGTCGCCGCCCTGCTCATCTCCATTTTGGGGTCCTCTTAACCGTGACTCCAGCAAGGCCCATGCCTCGAAAGGGGCTCGGAACGGGCCTGATCTGACGGCCCGTTCCCACCGGCACTGGCCTGTTTTCCGGACCTGTCCTCCTTCAGGCTCTGGGGTCGTCCGGGTCTGGGCCCTTGCCCCTGCCCGCCGCCCCCTGCCCCCTGCCCCCTGAGTCAACCCACAAACTTATAGCCGAGCCCGTGGACGGTGTGAATGTACTGGGGATGCCGCGGATTGTCTTCGATTTTCTGACGAAGCCAGGCGACGTGTACGTCCACGGTCCTGGTCGAAGGCATGGCGTTGTACCCCCACACTTCGTTGAGCAGCTCGTCTCGCGACAAGGCGGCCCCGCGATGCTCGACGAAGTACCGGAGCAGCTTGAACTCGCGCGCCGACAGCTCGATCGGCTGCCCGGCTCTCGTGACTTCCGCTTTGCGGAGATCGATGGAGATGTCGCCGAACCGGTACGTGTCGCCCACCGTGGTGCTCGACGCCGCGGCGCCGCGCCGCAGCAGCGCCTCGATGCGGGCCAGCAGCTCCGCCATCTCGAACGGTTTCACGAGGTAGTCATCCGCGCCAAGCTTCAGGCCCACGACGCGATCGACCACCTGGCCGCGAGCCGTGAGCATGAGGATGGGAGTTTGGATGCCGCGCTGGCGGAGCGTGCGGCAGACGTCGAACCCGCTGCCGCCGGGCAGCATGACGTCGAGCAGGACGATGTCGAACGTACCCGTCGTCGCCTTGGCCAGTCCCGCGACCGCGTCGCCCTCGCTCTCGACCACGTAGCCTTCAGCGACGAGACGGTCCGTGAGCGTCATCACGAGTCCGGGTTCGTCTTCGACCAGGAGTAAGCGCGACACGAGAGAAGTTCCCTTGGCCGGGCCCCGTTCAGGAGTGCGTGGGCTGCAGCTCGCGGGTGACCGCGCTGGGATGCTGGCCCGGTTCTGCTGGCAGCGCGATGGTGAACGAACTGCCGGCGCCGGCCCGTGTCGTCACGGTCACACGCCCACCGTGGGCCGCGACGATCTGCCTGACGAGCGACAGGCCAAGCCCATTGCCGTGTATCTGCCGTGCCACGGCGTCGGCACCGCGGTAAAACGGATCGAAGATGTGCGGCAGCTCGTCGGCCGGAATTCCCGGGCCGTGATCGCTCACGGTAATCCGGACCTCGGATCGACGGCGATGCTGCGCCTGTTCGGTCTTGATCCCGATCCATCGGTCGCGCCCCCCGTACTTCGCCGCGTTGGCAATGAGGTTCTGCACCGCGGACCGCAGCGCGATTCCGTCCCCGAGGACGGTCGGCAGATTGGGGGCGAACTCGCGCTCGACGTTGATCCGTTCCGGCTCGAGCATCGGGAGCGAGCTTTCGATGGCTCCCTCGATGATTTCGCTCGGGGCAAGCGACACGCGAGCACCCGCGGTCAGGCCCGCCTCGATGCCTGCGTATTGCAGCACCCGCTCGACCATCTCGCCGAGTCGCTTCGCTTCGGTCTCGAGAAGATTTCCGTAGCGCTTGACGCGGTCGCCGCCATCCACGACGCCGTGCGAGAGGTTCTCCGCGGCGGATCGGATCACCGCGACCGGCGTCCGCAACTCGTGCGACACACCCGCCACGAATTCCATCTGCTGTTCAGCCAGCCGGTGAGCGCGACGCGACGTGGCCGCGAGCAGCGCGATGCTGACCGTGAGGAGCAGCAGGATGCCGAAGCTGACGCCGAGATTCCGTCGTCTCAGGTGCGCAACGGCGGCTTCGAGCGATCCGCTCTGATGCTGCACGAGCAGCCGCCATCGTCCCGGCTCTTGTGCGACGGCCTCGTTCTCGCGCCGGGCGGGGCCGTCCGTGCTTCGAAGGCGCGGCCCCGGGCCGGGGCCCAGAGATCCGTCACCATCACCGGGGCGAGGCGGCCGGCCGAGCCCGAACCCCTGGGGTCTGTTGACGAAGAGCGCCGCGGACACATCCGCCTGCCGCGGATCGACCGGTGCGTCGGGATCGGACCTGTACAGCACGCTGGTCGGATCGCCATCGGTGGTCACGGCCACGCGATAGATGTCTCCTTCGACGTGCGTGAAATGACGAGCCGCCAGCTCTGGCAGCATCTGCTCCCGGATGTACGGCATGTTCAGCTCGATGATCGTGAAGCCGAACACCGATACGGAGGTAACCGTCTGCGAGCCTGGAGCGCGCCTCGTCGGGATGAAGAGATTCCGCAGGGGCACGATGACGAGCGACCCCTCGCCGCGCATGGAAGGCCTGCGATCGAACGGCCGCCCCTCCTGGAATTCTTTCAACTCCTGCTCGAACTGCTCCCGCCACGCGGAGAGGACCGGACGCCACTCCGTGGCTTCCAGCGCATCGGTATCGGGATTCCACCTCCGCAGACGAAGCATCCCTTCTTCGGCATCGACTACGAGAACGTTGGAGACGACCTGCGGATGGGCGGCCGTGTTGAGCCAGGTGGTGTAGCGCTCGGCGTACCGTTCCCACACGCTCTCCCGAACCGTTGCCGGGCCGACCTGCAGGCTCAAGACGGCGCGGAGGATCTCGACGTCGAACCCTTCGCGGAACTGCGCAGCGGCGATGCGCACGTTACGCTGCAAGCGCTCGCGGGCCGCAGTACTGAGCTGTCCAACCCACTGGTACTGCAGGACTGCCAGGGTCGGCAGCAGAATCAGCAGCGCCACAGTCACCAGCGTCGCGCCGGATGGTCTCGGAATCGTCACCAGTCGGAGTGTAGCACCGAATCGCTGTAAGGCGTTGACTTCTAAGCTTTTACATTCTTAACAAAGTCACAGATAGAATCCCCCCGTGAACATCACCGTCGTCGGCGCGGGCGTCGTAGGCTCCGCGATCGCCTACGAGCTGGCCTCGCGCGGCGCGGACGTCACGGTGCTGGACGCTCGCGGCCCTTCCCTCGGTGCGACGCGCGCCTCAGCCGGTATTCTCGCGCCCCATCTCGAAGGTCACATCCCGGCGCTGCTCCAGCTGGCCTCGTGCAGCCTTTCGATGTACGACGACTTCATCCGCCGTGTCGAGCGCGACTCCGGCAGGCGCGTCGAGTACGAGCGCCACGGTACGCTTCAGGTAGCGCTGAGCGACCGCGAGGCGCGGCAGCTCTCGGCGGATGCTCTGACGCTGAAGCAGCAGGGGGTGGACCACGTGCTGCTCGACCCCGCGGGGACACAGCGCGTGGAGCCGAAGCTGACCGACCGCGCGACCGCCGGCTTGCTCGTGCCCTCGCACGGCTACGTGTGTGCGACGTCGCTGACGCATGCGCTCGTTGCCGCGGCCGAGGCTCGCGGTGCATGCGTCACCACCGACACGGCGATTCGAATCGAGGGTGGACAGACGTCCGCGGTCGTGACGACGAAGACTCACGTCGTCCAGGCCGATGCCGTGATCGTGGCGTCGGGCTGCTGGCCGATCGAATCGCGGCCGTCGCCCGCGCCGCCGATCCGGCCGATTCGCGGGCAGCTGGTGCAGCTTCATCTCGACGAGCCGGTCGCCTCGCGCGTCATCTGGGGCCGCGACTGTTATCTCGTGCCGTGGCGCGACGGGTCGGTCCTCGTGGGCGCGACCTCAGAGGATGTCGGTTTCGACGAGCGCTCCACGGCCGACGGAATCCGGGGGCTGCTGAACGCGGCCGCCGACCTTCTTCCTGCGCTCGGCCATGCGCGCTTCCAGGAAGTTCGCGTGGGGCTGCGGCCGAAGGGGTTCGACGATCTGCCCATCATCGGCCGATCCACGACGATGCCGAGCGTCCACTACGCGCTGGGTCACTACCGGAACGGAGTGTTGTTAGCGCCGATCACCGCGGCGCTCGTGGCCGACCTGGTCATCGACGGCCGGGAGCGTGCCGAGCTGGCGCTCGTGAGGCCCGACCGTCGCGCGGAAGGCTGATACGTGGCGATACGACTGAAGAAGCACTACAGCTCTCGCGAAGTTGCGGCG
>DASTDQ010000875.1:0-3708 GCA_035710305.1 Vicinamibacterales bacterium
ACTCGGGCGGGGCGCTCGTGAACACGCGGGGCGAACTGGTCGGAATCAACACCTTCATCTACAGCGAGAGCGGCGGCTACCAGGGGATCGGCTTCGCGGTGTCCGGCAATCTGGCGCAGCGGATCGTGAGCGATCTGCAGCAGTACCAGGAGGTCCGCCGCGGGACGATCGGCCTCGCGCCAGGCAATTACGGCGAGGTGACAACGCGACTATCCAAAGAGCTTGGCACGCCCGACACGAAGGGCGCGTTCGTCCATCAGATGTACCGGGACTCGTCCGCGTACCGAAACGGGATGCGGCCCGGCGATGTGATCGTGGCCTTCAACGGCACCCAGGTGGATGACCCCGGGCACCTGTGGCGCCTGATGTCGGACGCGCGTATCGGCAGCACCGCTGCCGTGACCGTGATCCGGGATCGGCGGCGGATCGAGCTCAAGATGCCGGTCGTGAAACTCGCGCCGAGCTAGGCTCCGGGCTTTCCTGGCTACGCGACCAGGACAGCCGCGCCTGTCAACTTTCCTTCGCGCAGATCATCCAACGCCCGGTTCGCCTCGGCCAGCGGATACGTGCGGACGTGCGTGCGGACGGGTAGCTCCCCGGCCAGCGTCAGGAACTCGCGGGCGTCGGCCCGCGTGAGGTTGGCGACCGACCGGACGCTGCGTTCTTCCCAGAGCAGGTGGTAGGGAAACGACGGGATGTCGCTCATGTGTATGCCGGCGCAGATGACCGCGCCACCCGGCTTCGTGTGCGACAGCGCCAGCGGGACGAGCGGCCCGACGGGGGCGAAGATCAGCGCGCAATCGAGCGGCGCCGGCGGGCGGTCCGTGGACGCGCCGGCCCACGTGACGCCGAGGTCGAGCGCGAAGCGCCGCGCCGTGGTGTCGCCCGGCCTGACAAACGCGTACACCTCGCGTCCCTGTTCGAGCGCCACCTGCGCAATGATGTGCGCGGCGGCGCCGAAGCCGTAGATCCCCACCCGCAATCCGTCGCCGCCCATTCGGTACGCTCGATATCCGATAAGCCCCGCGCACAGCAGCGGCGCCGCGTGGCGATCGTCGTACGACTCGGGGAGCTTGAAGCAGAAGCGGGCGTCGGCAACGGCGTACTCCGCGTAGCCGCCGTCGATCTGGTACCCGGTGTATCGGGCGTCTCTGCAGAGGTTCTCGCGGCCCGAGTGGCAGAAGTCGCAGCGGCCGCACGCGTATCCGAGCCACGGGATGCCGATGCGGTCGCCTCGCTCGAATCCGGCGACGCCCTCGCCGGCGAGATCGACGCGGCCGACGATCTCATGGCCCGGAACGATTGGAATCTTGGGATCGGGAAGGTCGCCATCCACGACGTGGAGATCGGTCCGGCAGACGCCGCAGGCGAGAACCTTGACGAGGAGCTGATGCGGACCCGGAGCGGGACGCTCGATCTCCACGGCCACCACGCCCCCGCTGCGTGGCTCGGTCATGGCCATGGCGAACATGATGGGCTCTCGGCTCCCAGCCGCCGGCTACCAGTGCCGGCTACCAGCCACCCAATCGGCTACCAGCCGGCTGCCTGCTGGCCCGCGCGGACGCGATCGACGACCGACCTGATGTCGTGGTCCGTCAGTACCTTCCGATCGTCGGCGATCGCCATCAGCCCGCGATAGACCTCGACGAGGTCGTCTCCGTCGAGCGTGAACCCCAGATCGGCGCAGCGGCGCTGCACGGCGTGCCGGCCGGAGTGCTTGCCGAGGACGAGCGGATTCCACGGCGCCCCCACGTCCTCGGCGCGCATGATCTCGTAGGTGCGGCGGTCCTTGAGCATCCCGTCCTGGTGAATCCCCGCCTCGTGAGCGAACGCGTTCCTCCCCACGATCGCCTTGTTCACCTGCACGCCCTGGCCGGTGAGCTTGGTGAGCATGTCGCTCGACGGATAGATCTCTTTCGTGTTGACGCGGGTCGTGAACGGCATGCGATCGGCGCGGACGCGCAGCGCCATGACGATCTCCTCGAGCGCGGCGTTGCCGGCGCGCTCGCCGACGCCGTTCACCGTGCACTCGACCTGGCGCGCGCCGCCCTGGATGGCCGACAGCGAATTGGCGACGGCAAGGCCGAGGTCGTCGTGGCAGTGTGCGCTGAAGACGACGCCATCGGCGTTCGGCACCCGCGATCGAATCCGCGTGAAGAAGTCGAGCGTCTCGTCGGGCGTCGTGATACCGACCGTGTCGGGAAGGTTGATCGTCGTGGCGCCGACGGCGATCACCGATTCGACGACCTTGCACAGGAAGTCGAAGTCGCTGCGCGTCGCGTCCTCGGCCGAGAACTGCACGTCGGAGGTGTGCTGCCGGGCGTAGCGCACGGAGTCGACCGCAACCTCCAGGCACTGTTCGCGCGACATCCGGAGCTTGGCCTTCAGGTGAAGGTCCGACGTCGCGATGAAAGTATGGATCCGGCCCTGCTCCGCCGGCTTGATCGCCCATGCCGCCTTCTCGAGGTCGGCCTTGTGACAGCGCGCCAGGCAGGCGATGACCGGGCGGCGGATCTCGGTGGAGATCTGACGGACCGCCTCGGCATCGGCGGGAGAGGCAATCGGGAAGCCGGCCTCGATGATGTCCACGCCGAGCGCGTCCAGCTGACGCGCCAGCTGCAGCTTCTCGGACGGGCGGAGAGAGAACCCGGGCGCCTGTTCGCCGTCGCGCAGCGTCGTGTCGAAAATGCGGACGTGCTCGGGTGCCATGGGAAACCTCCCCACGCCAGTAGACGCGACCCGTCGCGATAATGTCAAACCGATAATTATTCTCTTTGAATCACCTTTTGTTATACGCTACCGGACCTCCGCCCGCTGGCAGGACACCGTGGAACTCAGTGAATTGCGCGTATTTCTGAAGGTCGCCTCAGAACGCAGCTTCTCGAAGGCGGCCATGAAGCTTCACCGGACCCAGCCCGCCGTCAGCCAGTCGGTCCGGCGGCTCGAGGACAGCGTCGGGGAGCGCCTGTTCGACCGCGCGACGAAGGACGCGTCGCTGACCGAGGCGGGCCGCCTGCTGCGGGACTACGCCGAGCGTCTGCTGCGCCTGTCCGAGGAGGCGGAAACCGCGGTCAAGGACCTCCGCGACCTGCGGCGGGGCCGGGTCCTGGTCGGGGCGAACGAGGCGTCGGTCCACGCGGTGCTCCCTCTGATCGCGCGTTTCCGCGACGGGCATCCGCTGGTTCACGTGGACGTCCGCCGCATTCCCGCCCGCCAGCTCGGAGCCGAGGTCGCCCAGGGCAGCCTCGATTTCGGCGTGCTCACCTTTCAGCCGGCCGAGCCGGGCCTCAGCTCGATCGTGCTCGGCAACGACGAGCTCGTCATGCTGGTGCACCCGTCGCACGAACTGGCCAGCCGGCGCGACGTCATGCTGTCGGAATGCGCGCGACAGACGGTCATCGCCCACAACGACCCGTCGCACGTGCGTGAACGCGTCCTTCGCCTGTTCGAGCAGCACCACATCCCGGCCAACATCCTGGTGTCGCTCCCGAGCCTCGAAGGCATCAAGCGCGCCGTCGCGATGCAGATGGGCGTAGCGCTGCTCCCCAGGCGCTGCGCCGAGTCGGAGATCGAGCGAGGGGAGCTGGTCGCGCTGGCGATGCCCGAGGTCCGCATCAAGCGCCAGGTGCGGCTGATCTTCCGCAAGAGCGGAGAGCGATCTCACGCCTCTGCCGCCTTCCTCGCGATGCTCGAGGAGAAGAAGAAGCC
>DASTDQ010000876.1:0-2759 GCA_035710305.1 Vicinamibacterales bacterium
TAGACGATCGGAATGCTCTCGTGCGGCCCCGCGGGAAGCTCCTTCTTGAACACCTCGCGGAGCTGACCGACGTTCTTCGTCGTGATCTGGTCGAGCGGGCTGAACCGCTGTGCGTCGTAGGTCCGGCTGTACATCAGCCAGTCGTCCGGGCCGGGCTTGAGGAGCATCTCCTCGGTCACGGGCGTGAAGGCCGGCCGCTGGGCACTGGGCACCATGACGGCCAGGAAGGCGGCACAGACAACGGCAACTGGAGTACGCATGGTCATTGAATGAGATCGAAGACGACCTTCGCGGGTTGTGTCGGGCTCAGCCGCGCGAAGTAGGTCTCAACGGCGATGTTGTCGAACATCTCACGCAGCCGGCGCGCCGAACGCCGGAGGTCGGCGAGCTGCCTGTCTCGCAGGTCAATCGTGATGGGTCCGATTCGACGCGCCCGGTACCAGGCGCAGTCCTGGTGTGCGATGGCGACGATCCGCTTCGTCCCGTGCGCCTCGACGAGGCCTTCGAGGCGTCGCCGGAAGAAGTTGAAGTCCTTCGGCAGGAGGTCGAAGAGCGTCAAGGGCTCGATGCCTCCGGGCACGGCCAGGAAGTCCGTCCGCTCGCCCGCACCCAGGTGGACGCGCGCGAACTCCTGAAAGTGATGGTACCAGCGGCCGTCGACGCACGTGATGAGCGTGGTGTGCGGCCGCTCGGGATCCCACGCGAGAGAGCTCTCGTAGACGGCATCGGTGGCCATCTCACTGTTTTCCGGTCTTGCGTTCCGCCTCGTCGGCGGCGGCCTCCGTCTTGGCCTGCATCAGCCGGGCGACGTCGATCCCGAACTGATCCTTCAGCATCCCGAGCATCGCCGTCATGCCGCCGCCCACAGTGCTCATCACCTTGCCGACGCCGCCGGCGCCGCCCGATCCGTTTCCCATCTCGATGATGTTGATCTTGTCGATGCCGGCAAGCTGCGTCGCGAACGCCTGCGCCAGCTCCGGCATCTTGTCGACGACCAGATTGATGACGGCAGCCTCGTTGAAGTTCTTCCACGCCTCTGCCTTGCTCTGGAGCCCTTCGGCTTCCGCGAGCAGCTTCTTCTTGATCACCTCGGCTTCCGCTTCGCCGACGGCCAGGACCTTGGCCGCCTCCGCTCTGCCGATCCGCTCGATCTTCGCGGCCTCGCCTGCGCCTTCGAACTCCAGCTCCTTCTGCGTGGCCTCGGCCCGGATGATCGTGGATTGCTTTTCGCCCTCTGCTCGAAGGATCGACGCCTGCCGCTCGGCTTCGGCGGGCTTGATGACGGTCGCCTGCAGCTCCTTTTCCCTTCGCGCCGCCTCCTGCTCCTGGACCAGCACCTCCTGCGTCTTGCGCACCTGATCGATTCGCGTCTCCTGCTCGGTGACCTTCTGTTTCGCGATCGCCGTGGCCAGCGGTCCGGCCTGCTCGGATTCGGCCTGCTTCGCCTGAACGGCGGCGTCGAACTCGGCCTGCCTCGTCTCCTTGTCGCGCAGCGACAGCGCGATCGCGACGTCGGCCTCGTAGCGCTTCGTCTTCCCCTCCTGGTCCGCCAGCGCCGACTTGATCATCGCGTCGCGCGTCGCCTGCGCCTCGCCGATAATCGCGTCGCGCTTGACTTCGGCGGTGCGCTTCTTGCCGAGGGCGTCGAGATAGCCCTGTTCGTCGCTGATCTGCTGAATCGTCAGGATGTCGATGTTCACGCCCATCTTCTTGAGATCGACGGCGGCTTCGTCTGTCATCTTCTGCGCGAAGGCCTGGCGGTCGGCGTTGATTTCCTCGACGGTGAGCGTGCCGAGAATCGCCCGCAGGTGGCCTTCGAGCGTCAGGAAGATGACATCCTTGATCTTGTCGGTCGTCATGCCCAGGAATCGCTCCGCCGCGCCGCGCAGCGACATGTCGTCGCCCGCGATCTTCACGTTCGCGACCGCTTCCACCGTGACCGGCACGCCTTCCTTCGTGTAGGCGCGCGAGATCTTCAGCGGGATCGAGATGATGTTGAGGGAGAGATACTGCACCTCCTCGAGCACCGGGACGCGCAGCGCCGCGCCGCCGCGGATGACCCGGAAGCCCACCGTGGAGCGGCCGCCGCGATCGTCGACGATGGTGTGCTTGCGCCCGTAGAAGATCGCCACCATCGACGGCGGCACCTTGATGTAGTTGCGCGCGAAGAGCGCCATGGCCGCGAAGATGCCCAGCAGCCCGAGCAGGATCGCGAGCGCCACGGCGATCGCGGAGAATTCGATGCCGAAGAAGTTCATCGGGACACTCCAGTAGGTGCGTCGCTCGAAGGGCCCACGACGACGGAATCGCCTCTGATGCTGGTGATGACGACGGCCGTCCCGCGAGGCAGCGCCCGGCCGTCGGAGGTCCGCGCGATGTGCTCCGATCGCTCGCCGCCATAGGTGAGAGACACCTGGCCCACGCCAGACACCGGAATCGCCACCGACACCTCGGCGGACCGGCCGACCAGCCCCGCCATGCGGATCTCACTCGAGGCCTGCTGTGAATACAAGACCCTGGCGAACTGGTACACGAGCCCCGCCATGGCAACGCCCGACACGGCGCCCACGCCGGACGACAGCGGATGCGACAACCCGTAGAAGCGCGCGACGAGGCCGCCGACGCCGAACGCCGTCACGAACGACGCCATGACGCGGACGCTGAAGACGCTCATGCCTCCGCCGTCGTGTCCGAGGTCGCCCGGCGCCTCGTGGCCGCCGATGTCGTGGCCGCCGATGTCGTGATCGCCAGAGAAATCG
>DASTDQ010000877.1:0-4076 GCA_035710305.1 Vicinamibacterales bacterium
CACTCAAGAAATGACTCCCGACCCCATTTATCACGGCAGAGCCAGGGCGATGAATTCGCCAGGGTGCTGGCGCCCTGAAACCGCGACGACGATGTACTGCTTGCCGTTGAACTGATAGGTCATCGGGGCGTTGCTCACTCCGGCCGGCAGCTCCATTTCCCATGCGATCGCCCCGGTCTTTTTGTCGAAGGCTCGGAACATCTTTCCGCCGTACCCGCCTCCGGGCGGCAGGCCGACGCCGGCGTCGCTTCCCTCGCCCATGAAGACGAACGACCTGGTTACGAGCGCCGCGTTGCGGCCAGGCGTGCCGATCGGTGGAAGGTTCAACCCCTTGAAGGCCGGGTGATTGCGCAGACCGTCGCCGTTGGCGACGGACCACAGGATGTCGCCCTTGTTCAGATCGATCGCGACCAGCCGCGCGTACGGCGGCTTGAACGGATCAGGAAGTCCCTGCGGACCAAACGGCCACGGCGTCTGCTGCTTCACGTACGGCAGCGTCGACTCCGGGTGGAGCGACTTGCCGAGCGCGATCACAGTCGGCATGTGGGCCGACGGCACATACAGGATGCCGGTCTCGGGATCGAAGGACGCGCCGCCCCAGTCCGCGCCCCCGTTGGTCCCCGGGACCAGCAGCAACCCCTTGGGGCCATCGGGACTGCCAAGCAGGACCGGCGGCGTGTACAACGGGCCGGTCTTGTATTCGCTCACGATCCTCTTCGCCTCCGCTCTCAGCTCGGGCGTGAAGTCGATGAGATCGTTGTCGCTCACGCCTTGCTGGTCGAAGGCCGGAGGCTTGGACGGGATCGGCTGCGTCGGCGAATACCACTCACCCGGGACGTTGCCTTGCGGCACCGGGCGCTCGACGATCGGCCAGACGGGTTCGCCCGTGACCCGATCGAACACATAGACGTAGGCCTGCTTCGACACCTGCGCCACGGCCTTGATTCGGCGGCCGTCAACGGTGATGTCGCCGAGCACCGGCGCCGCGGGCAGGTCGTAGTCCCACAGCCCGTGATGAAGAGTCTGGAAATGCCAGACACGCCGGCCGGTTCGCGCATCGAGGCAGACGATCGATTCGGCAAACAGGTTGTTGCCGGGCCGAGTGCCGCCATAGTAATCGCCGGTGGCCTCCTCGAACGGCAAGTACACGTAGCCGAGCTCTTCGTCCGCGCTCAGGAGCGACCATGCGCCGCTGTTGCCCGAATAGGTCCATGAGTCGTTGAGCCACGTCTCGTTGCCGAACTCGCCCTTGCGCGGCACGACGTGAAACGTCCACAGCAGCTTGCCCGTGCGCACGTCGTAGCCACGTACGTCGTCGGGCGGCATCTCCTTGGGGGCGCGTACGCGCTCGTTCAGGATGTCAGTGGCTGGCGACGGCACGCCGGCCACCACCACCACATCCCGGACGACGATTGGGCCGCTGCTCCAGCGCCATCCGGTGATCGGTCGCTCGAACCCCTTCGTCAGGTCCACCTGCCCGTTGTCGCCGAAGTCGGCGTATCGCTTGCCCGTCTTCGCGTTCAGCGCAACCAGGTTCGCCCCGACGTTGGTGACGATGCGCGCATCGCGGCCGTCGGTCCAGTAGGCGATACCCCGGGTGGGTCCGCCCCTGGCGAGCCCCTGGCCATCGGGGCGCGGAGGCAGCGTGTCGTGCCAGACGGTCCGTCCAGTCGCCGGGTCGAGCGCCGCGACGGCGCCGACGGCGGAGCTCAGATAGAGCAGGCCGTCCACGACGAGCGGCGTGTGCTGATAGTTGGCCGAGGCCTGGATATCGGGAAAGGCGGATCGAAGTTCTTCCGGCATCCCCGACCGTCTCCAGGCGATCCGCAGGTTCTTGATCGTGTCCTTGTTGATCTGGTCGAGCGGCGAATACTTCGTGCCCGCCTTGTCGCCACCGTATGCGGGCCAGTCCCGGTCACCGTCGGCCGCTCGTCCGGACAACGTCCAGCCGGCCAATGCCATGGAGACAACGAGTGCGAGAGACACACCTGCTGTACGCATGGGGGGAGTGTAACAGGATGAAGGTGCGAAGGTGCGAAGGTGCGAGGGTGCGAAAGGTGCTACCAGTCGTTCTCGGGCTGGTTCGGTTGGGCGAGAGGCTCGCTGTCGAGACGCGCGGGCGTCCAGTCCGATGCGCGGAGGGCCTCCCTGATGTCGGCCAGCGCGCGGACGATGAGACGGAGCTCGTCCACGCCAGCGGAGTCGTCCACGATCGACGGAGGCACACGAGTCTGTGCGACGTCGTTGATGTGGGCGATCGCCGTCTCGATGTGCCTGCGCGCGAGCGCAAGCCGCTGAGTGGGCGAGTCGTTGCTGGCTACGATTTGGAGCATGCTCCCTCGAAAATCACTGCTTGCGCCGGTCCGCTTCCGAGCGCGGCCGCAGGCGCCGGTCGTATCCTGTGCGCCGCTCGCTCTGCGGGAGCACAGCGTACCCGTTCGACAGCAACTGGCGCTCGAACTGGACCTGATACTCCACGAGTGCGAGTGCGTCGGCGAATGAGTACGACCTCCGCAACGCCCCCGGGCCTAGCACGTTCAACTCGAGTCCCCGTCCCTCCGCGATCCGTGTTTCCCACCGAACCGTGTTGAGCTCGTGTGTGAACATCCGAATCACTGGGCGGTCGCCGATGACCATCGAATCCAACTCTCCGAGCTGCGTTTTCACGTGGACAGTCTCCGTGGAGACGGACTTTGTTCCCTTCTTCTTAGAGCCTTCCGACAGTGAATCCCCGCAGTTTGCGCGAGAATCCTAACCTCCACAGCTGGCGTTAGCAATCTGTGCGCCGAATATGCGCACGGTTGCCGGATGGCCCAGGATGCTCAGGCGATGGAGCCGCGAGCGTCGGCCCAAGGTTGACCTTCCACGGTGGCAGGGTTAGCCTACAGTCCGCCATGGCGGCGACGGAACGTCCCTACCTGTCCGGCTTCGGAAACGAGTTCGCGTCGGAGGCGCTCGACGGCGCGTTGCCGCGGGAGCAGAACACACCGCAGCGGCCCGCCTACGGACTCTACATCGAGGAACTGAACGGGACGGCGTTCACGGCGCCTCGTGGAATCAGCCGGTCGACGTGGACCTATCGCATTCGGCCATCCGCGATGCACAAACCGTTTACTCCGCGAGACAGCCGCTTGATCCGGAGTGGACCGTTCAACGAAGTTCCGCCAACGCCGAACCAGCTGCGCTGGAAGCCGATGCCGATTCCGACGGCGCCAACTGATTTCGTCGATGGCATCGTGACGCTCGGCGGGAACGGCGATCCGACCTTCCAGAGTGGCGCTGCCGTACACATGTACGCGGCCAACACGTCGATGAAGGACCGCTTCTTCTACGACGCCGACGGCGAGCTGCTCATCGTGCCGCAGGCCGGGGCTCTCGCCGTGCACACCGAGTTCGGCATCCTCGATGTTCCTCCCGGGCACATTGCGTTGATCCCGAGGGGAGTCAAGTTCCGAGTCGAGCTTCCCGACGGTTCGGCGCGCGGGTTCATTTGCGAGAACTACGGACAGCACCTGCGGCTCCCCGACCTCGGTCCGATCGGCACGTTCGGCCTCGCGAACGCGCGCGACTTCGAGGCGCCGGCGGCCGCGTTCGAGGATCGCGAAGGCAGCTTCACCGTGACGGCGAAATTCGGCGGCGGCCTGTGGGAGGCCGAGTTCGATCACTCGCCGCTCGACATCGTGGCCTGGCGCGGCAACTACGTACCGTTCAGATACAACCTGTACAAGTTCCAGTGCATCAACACGGTCACCTTCGACCATCCGGATCCATCGATCTACTGCGTGCTGGCCTCGCCATCGACCACTCCCGGGACTTCCAACATGGAGTTCGGCTGTTTTCCGCCGCGCTGGTCGGTGGCCGAGCACACGTTTCGACCGCCGCCGTTTCACCGCAACGTGGCGAGCGAGTTCCTCGGGCTGCTGGCAGGGAAGTACATCGGCAAGGGCGAAGGATTCGGCCCCGGAAGCGCGAGCCTCCACAACTGCATGTCGGGGCACGGGCCCGACGCCGAGGCGTACGAGCGCGGCAGGAGCGCCGAGCTCAAGCCGCAGTATCTCGACGACACCATGGTGTTC
>DASTDQ010000878.1:0-3315 GCA_035710305.1 Vicinamibacterales bacterium
TTCGGCGGCAAGGCGGGTGCGCACCTCCTCGAGTTGTTGCGGGGCCTGCGGATGCCCATCGTCACGACGCTGCACACGATCCTGTCCGAACCGAATCCGTCTCAGCGCACAGTGCTCGAGGAGCTGGCTCGCCTGTCGGAGCGACTGATTGTGATGAGCGAGTCAGGCGCCGAGTTGCTGAAGCGGGTGCATGGCATTCCCGCGGATCAGATCGATCTGATTCCACATGGCATTCCTCACGTTCCCGTCGATAGCGGAAGCAAAGAACGCCTCGGCTTGCAGGGGAAGACCGTCATTCTGACCTTCGGGCTGCTTTCCCCGGACAAGGGTATCGAATACGTCGTTGATGCGCTCCCCGAGATTCTCGCGGCTCATCCCGATACCGTGTACGTCGTGCTCGGCGCCACGCATCCTCATGTCGTCGAGCGTGAAGGCGAGGCGTATCGGCTGATGCTCGAGTCGCGGGGCAGGCACCTTGGTGTCGGCGGAAGCATGATCTTTCACAACCGCTTCGTGAGCCAGGCCGAACTGACGGAATTCCTGTCGGCGGCCGACATCTACATCACGCCGTACCTCAACGCGGAGCAGATTACATCAGGCACGCTCGCGTACGCCGTGGGGGCAGGCAAAGCGGTCATCTCAACACCGTACATCTACGCGCGCGAGCTGCTCGCGGACGGGCGGGGGGTGCTCGTGCCCTGGAGGGATTCGAGTGCCATCGCGCGCGAGGTCGTCGGGCTGGGTCACGACGAGGTTCGCTACAGGACGATGTGCGCTCGTGCGGCCGCGCACGGCCGGGAGATGACGTGGCCGGCGGTGGCGCGTCAGTACGTCCAATCGTTCTCGCGCGCCTTGACGAGCGAGTCGCGCCGCCGCCGCACGTCGTTCCCGGCGCAGACGCTCGCCAGCCGTCCGGCCGGCTGGCCCGAGATCGACCTCAGGCACGTTCGGACGCTGACCGACGACACCGGGATCCTCCAGCATGCGGTGTACAGCGTTCCGCGGTACGAGGATGGCTACTGCCTCGACGACAACGCGCGCGCCCTGCTTTTGACGACGCTGCTCGAGGAGGCCGGTACCGAGGATCCCGCGGCGGTGCGTGCGCTGGCCGCGCGTTACCTGGGATTCGTGAGTTACGCGTTCGATCGATCGTCGGGACGCCTCCGGAACTTTCTCTCGTACGGAAGGCAATGGCTCGAGCCGCACGGGTCGGAAGACAGCCACGGCAGGGCACTCTGGGCGCTCGGCGCGGTCGTGGGCCGGGCGGGCGATCCGGGCCGCCACAGCCTCGCCTTCGACCTGTTTCATGCCGCACTGCCGGCCGTGTCGACGTTTACCAGCCCCAGAGCCTGGGCGTACGTGCTCCTCGGCATCGAGGAATACCTTCGCGCGTTTCAGGGCGATAGTTCTGTCGAATCGCTGCGCGAGGATCTCACGACACGCCTGTTCGGTCTCTGGCAACGATCGAGTGGACGTGACTGGTCGTGGTTCGAGGACTCTGTCACGTACTGCAATGCGCGGCTGTCACAGGCGCTCATCGTCTCTGGCGCACGCATGCATCGGACCGACGTCGTTGATGGCGGCCTGCGTTCTCTGGACTGGTTGGTGTCGATGCAGTTGTCTCCCGAGGGGGATTTCGCTCCGATCGGATGCAACGGCTTCCTTGCACGAGGCGGCGCGCCAGCGGCATTCGACCAGCAGCCGGTCGAAGCCTGTACGGTCACCTCTGCCTGTCTCACGGCTTACGGTGTCAGCGGCGACGCCCGGTGGATGGATGCCGGCGTTCGCGCCTTCGACTGGTTCCTCGGCCAGAACGCGCTCCAGCAATGGCTCTACGACCCGTCGACCGGCGGCTGTCGCGACGGGCTCCATGCAGACCGCGCCAATCGCAACCAGGGCGCGGAGGCGACGCTCTCGTTCCTGTTGGCACTGTGCGAGATGCGTGCAGCCTATCGGACCGAGAGCCAGCCCGCGCCGACGCTCGCATTGCAGCTCACGACATGACGTCATCCATCCGCTACGAAGTGCTGTTCCACCGGCATCCGGGGAATCCGATTCTGACGGCCGCCGACTGGCCATACCCGGCGCATACGGTGTTCAACGCGGGAGCGACGCGTCTTTCGGATGGCACCACGCTCCTGCTCTGCAGGGTCGAGGATCGGCGAGGCCACTCGCATCTGTGCGCCGCACGGTCCACCAATGGTGTCGATGGATGGAGGATCGATCCGGAGCCCACGTTGTGGCCCGATCCCGAACGGCATCCCGAGGAATTGTGGGGGATCGAAGATCCACGCATCACCTTCGTCGATGAGCTCGGGAAGTACGTCGTGGCCTATACGGCGTTCAGCAAGGGAGGCCCGGGAGTTGCGCTGGCGTTGACAACCGACTTCCGGACGTTCGAGCGGTACGGGTTGGTGATGCAGCCCGACGACAAGGACGCGGCGCTGTTGCCGCGCCGCATCAATGGGCGTTTCGCTCTCCTCCACCGCCCCTGGACCGATCCGTGTGCGGATATCTGGATATCCTTCTCTCCTGACCTGCGTAACTGGGGTGGGCACAGACAGGTGCTGCCGGCTCGGCGAGGATCGTGGTGGGACGCCAACCGCATTGGTTTGTCACCGCCGCTGATCGAGACATCGCGTGGATGGCTCATGCTGTATCACGGCGTCCGGCGATCGGCAGCCGGTTGCTTGTACCGGCTCGGGGCGGCGCTGTTCGATCTGGAGACCGCGCAACGGTGTCTGTTGCGCGGTGACTCGTGGATCTTCGGGCCGGAGACGGCCTACGAGCGCGAAGGCGACGTCGGCTACGTCACGTTCCCGTGCGGGTACACTCTCGATGCGGACGGCGACGGCATCAACCTGTACTACGGTGCGGCCGATACCAGCGTCGCTCTCGCGACAGGGAGCATCGGTCAAATCCTTGGCTGGCTCGACCGACACGGCACGGAGTAGCCTCGGCCGCTCCACGGCAGTCCGCGTTCCGTGTGCAGTAGTGAACAGTTTGGACGTCCTGATGAAGGCAAGATGTACCGATGACTACTGAGGCGGTTGCGTACAGGCCGCATCATCGATCTGTGCCGCGCGTGCACCCGAAGGGAACACAGTAACGATGTCTCAATCGCGATTCAGCGAGGCGGTCACCCGTCCGACTGCGTGCCCGTTCTGCCAGGGCACACGCGTCGACACAATCGCCAAAACCATCACAGTCAAGACCTTGTGGCGCTGCCGAGAGTGCGAAGAAACATGGACGATCGCGAGCCGTGCAGCATCTCAGGCACGTTCGCCTTCCACTTTCAGATAGGCGGGCGCGCAG
>DASTDQ010000879.1:0-6681 GCA_035710305.1 Vicinamibacterales bacterium
CGACCGCTCGAGCCAGGCGCTGTCGTTGCGGAACGAGCTGACGGCGTTCTCCGCCCTCCGGCGGGCCGCTTCATCCTGCTTCACTTTCGCGGCGAACTCCTGGTCGGTCAGCTCCGCCTTGTTCCCCAGCTCCGGCGGGCGCTGCATCGGAATGCCGTACGCCGAGTCGCCGGACCAGATCGCCTGCAGATCCGGGTCGCCCCACGGCGTCTTCTCGGGGGTCCACGTGCTGACCGCCGCGCCGGTGCTGGCGTTGGCGGCACGGGTCTGTGCGGACAGCGAACCGGCCGTCAGCAGGATGAGAACGGTGCAACCGCACATTACAGAGAATCGGATCCTCATAACGGCTCCGTTCCGAGAAAGGTGTGAAGGGGTCTGACCCCTGCGCATTATCGCTCCAATCCGGCGAGGCGGTAGCAGCCTCCCGTATAATCGCGCCGGCGGTCGAGCTTTCGTTGGCCTTGACGATCGGCAGTCGTGTCGGCGTCTACGAAGTCAGCGCCGCTCTCGGCGCGGGCGGAATGGGCGAAGTGTATCGCGCCCGCGACACGAAGCTGGATCGCGATGTCGCCCTGAAGATCCTTCCCGACTCCTTCGCCACCGACCCGGAGCGGATCGCGCGTTTCCAACGGGAAGCCAAGGCTCTGGCCGCGCTCAACCATCCGAACGTCGGCGCGATCTACGGAATGGAAACGGCAGCGGAAGTCACCGCCCTCGTTCTCGAGCTCGTCGAGGGGCCCACGCTGGCCGACCGAATCGTTGAGGGCCCGATTCCGCTGAGCGAGGCGCTGCCGATCGCCCGCCAGATCGCCGACGCGCTCGACGCCGCGCACGAGCAGGGGATCGTCCACCGCGATCTGAAGCCGTCGAACATCAAGCTGCGGCCCGACGGGACCGTGAAGGTGCTCGACTTCGGCCTGGCGCGGGCTATGAGCACCGACGCCGGCGGATCGGCCGCTCGCGCGCTTTCGATGTCTCCGACCATCACGACGCCGGCTGCGATGACGGGGATGGGCATGATCCTCGGGACGGCGGCCTACATGAGCCCGGAGCAGGCGCGCGGGAAGGCCGTGGACAAGCGGGCCGACATCTGGGCCTTCGGCGTCGTGCTCTACGAGATGCTCACCGGACACCGCGCGTTCAGCGGAGAGGAGATGTCGGACGTCTTCGCATCCGTGCTGGCGCGCGAGCCGGACGTTGCGCGGCTCCCGAAGGATCTGCCCGAGTCGATCCGTCAGGTGCTGCGCGTCTGCCTCCAGAAGGATCCGAAGCTGCGCGCACGGGATATCGCCGACGTACGCATGGTGATGGACGGCGCGTTTCACTCGACCGCGCCTGCACAGGCAGCCGTTGCTCTGCAGCGTTCGACGTGGCAACGCGCGGCGGGATGGATCGCCGTCGGACTGATTGTCGGGGGCGCGGCTGCTGGAGCCGTGGCGTGGACACTCGTGCCGCGAAACGTCCCGCGCCTCGCGCGCTTCCTTCTCGACACGCCCGCGGGCATCACGTTGGGTTTCGGAGGCGCGCAGGCAAGCGATCTGGCCATCTCACCTGACGGCGCCCGCGTCGTGTTCGCGGGCGGAACGGGTGGACTGGATCTGTTCGTTCGCCCCGTCGATCGCCTGGAAGCGACGCTGTTGATGAAACAGGGAGCCAATCCGTTTTTCTCGCCCGATAGTGGCTGGGTCGGGTACTGGGCATCTGACGGGACCATGAAGAAGGTGTCCGTGACGGGCGGCGCGCCAGTCACGCTCTGGAAGAATCCCGGAGGCCCCTCGAGAGGTGCCAGCTGGACGTCGGATGGCACCATCGTCTTCGCAACCGCGACCGGGGGCGGTGGTCTGCATCGAGGTTCTGCCGCGGGAGGGACGGTCGAGGTCCTCACGAAAGCGACCGCTGAGAAGGGCGAGCTGGGCCACTGGTGGCCCGAGGTCCTTCCCGGAAGCCGAGCCGTGCTGTTCACCGTCGTCCGTAGCCTGGGCGCGGAGAACATGGAGATCGCCGTCCTCGACCTCGACACCCGGGCCCAGAAAACGCTGGTGCGGGGCGGCAGCCACCCCCGCTATGCCGGCGGCCACATCGTCTATGGAGTGGCAGGCACGCTGCGTGCCGTGCCGTTCGACCTCGATCGACTGGAGGTTACCGGCGACCCGGCACCGGTCCTCGAAGGCGTTCTCACGAAGCAGACCGGCGCCGCCAACTTCAGTGTGTCCAGCGACGGCACGCTGGTGTACGTCGCGGCCACCGCCGACATCGCCGAGCGGCGCACGCTGGTCTGGGTGGATCGACAGGGGCGCGAACAACCGATCACCGCGGCGCCGGCCCGCTCCTACACGTACCTGCAGCTCTCCCCGGATGGCACCAAAGTCGCCCTGGATGTCCGCGACGAGCAGAACGACGTCTGGACGTGGGACCTCGCACGGGAGACGCTGACGCGCCTCACCTTCGACCCCGGCCTCGATCGCGCGCCCATCTGGTCGCCGGACGGAAAGCGCATCGCGTTCTCGTCCCAGCGCGAAGGCGTTCTGGGCGATATTCTCTGGCAGGCGGCAGACGGCACGGGACCCGTCGAGCGGCTGCACGCGGCAACGACCCAGCAATTTCCCACCTCGTTCTCGCCGGACGGCACGAAGCTGGTGTTCTGGGAAGCCGGGTCTGACACCGCATGGGACATGGGCGTCGTCGAGATGAAGGAGGAACGCAAGGCGACCGCGCTGGCGAAGACGTCCTTCAACGAGCTGAACCCTGAAGTGTCGCGGGATGGGAAGTGGGTGGCCTATCAATCGGACGAATCGGGACAGTATGAAGTGTACGTGCGGCCGTTTCCCAACGTGGAGGGCGGCGGCAAATGGCAGGTGTCGACCGGAGGCGGCACGCGGCCGCTGTGGTCGCGCAACGGGCGCGAGCTGTTCTACCTGGTCGAGCCCGGCAGAGTGATGTCGGTGCCGATCCAGCCCGGCCAGACCTTCGCCTACGGCAATCCGACGATGATCTTCGACGGACCGTATCTGGCGCCGAATGCGGCACGGACCTACGACGTGTCGCCGGACGGCCAGCGGTTCTTGATGATCAAGGAAGCGCCGCGACAGGGCGACCCAAGGGCGGCGCCGCGCCTGGTCCTCGTCCAGAACTTCGTCGAGGAATTGAAACGCGGGCTCCCCAGGTAACCGCGCGAAGAAGCGGGAGAAACAGCACATGCAGATACGAACGTTCCTGCCGGCCATTCTCGTCGTCTTCGCGGCTGGGTCCGGTCTGGCGCAGTCGGATGCGCCGACGTATCAAAAGCCGCCCCAGGCCATCGTGGACATCATGGACGCTCCGCCGCTGCCGGGCGTGGCCGTGAGCCCGTTGCGCGATGTGATCGCTCTGGTCCCGCGACGGTCGATGCCGTCGATCGGAGAGCTCGCAAAGCCGTGGATCGGTCTGGCCGGCTCGCGCATCAACCCGTCGAACAACGGCCCGCGGGGCGCCCCCTCCGGGACCGGCGTGATATTGCGGACGATTGCCACCGGCGCCGAGTCCCCAATCCGCGTTCCCGCGGACGCTCACATCGCGCTCGTCGGCTTCTCGCCCGACGGAAAGCGGCTGGCCTTCACCGACACGCGTGACACACGCGTCGATCTGTATGTCGCCGACGTCGCCACGGGCGCGACCCATGTAGCCGACGCCGCATTGAACACGATCGTAGGCGGATGCGGCTGGCTGACCGACAGCTCTGCACTGCTGTGTTCCTTCGTCGCCTCCGATCGCGGCGGCCCGCCGCCGGCGCCCGCCGCGCCGTCAGGCCCGAACGTTCAGGAGAACCGCGGGCCCGCCGGCCCGATTCGCACGTTCCAGGATCTGCTGACGAGCGCGCACGACGAGAAGCTGTTCGAGTATTACGCGACGTCGCAACTCGCATTCGTCGATGCGGCAACCGGGCGCCGCTCCCCCGTCGGCAAGCCCGGCATCGTCAGCGGTGCGGCGTCGCCGGATGGCCAGTACATCCTCGTGTCGAGAGTCAAACGCCCGTTCTCACGCCTGCTCACGTGGGGACAGTTTCCGCGCGACGTCGAGGTCTGGAATCGGCGCGGCGACACGGTGCGCACGGTCGCCGACGTGCCAATGGGCGACACCGTGCCGATCAACGGCGTAATCACCGGACCTCGGGCGCAGCGCTGGGCGCCGCTCGAGCCCGCCACGCTCATCTGGGCCGAGGCGCTCGACAAGGGCGACATCAAGAACAAGGTGCCGCATCGCGACAGGATCATGTCGCTTGGCGCGCCGTTCTCGGGGGAGCCGAGCGAAGTCGCGAAGACGCAGTATCGCTACGGCGGCGCGAGCTGGACCGACGCGGGAACGATCCTGCTGACCGAGAACGACCGCGACACGCGCACCACGCGGACCTGGGTGCTTGCCCCGCCGAAGCCGCGCAGCGGCGAAGGAGGGCTCAACAGCCGCTGGGGCGAGCCGCGCAAGCTGTGGGACCGCAAACAGCAGGACAGCTATGGCGACCCCGGGAGCCCGGTCTTCCGTCCCGGCCGGCCGACGGTGCTGCAGGTCGGCGATGCGATCTACTTGAACGGGCTCGGCGCGTCGCCGGATGGTGATCGTCCGTTCCTGGATCGGCTGAACCTGCGGACGCTTGCGACCGAGCGTCTCTTCCGGAGCGACGCGTCGAGCTTCGAGTCGATCGTCGGTCTCCTCGACGAAGGCGGAACGCGCGTGCTCACGCGCAGGGAGACAAAGACGCTGCCGCCGAACCTCGTCATCCGCGACCTTCGCGCCGGGACCGAACAGCCCGCGACCAGGTTCGCCGACCCGCATCCGCAGCTCACGAAGGCGATGGCGGACCGGCTGTTCGTGACCTACAAGCGGAAGGACGGCGTCGGCCTGAGCGGGACGATCTATCTCCCGGTCGGGTACCAGAAGGGCCAGCGCGTCCCGATGCTGCTGTGGGCCTATCCGCAGGAATTCGTCGATCCGGACGCGGCCAGCCAGGTCGTCGGATCGCCGAACCGCTACACGGGCGTCTCGGGATCCTCGCACCTGCTGCTGCTGATGCAGGGCTACGCGATCTTCGACGGCCCCACGATGCCGATCGTGGGACCCGGCGAGACGGCAAACGACAAGTACATCGAGCAGCTCGTCGCGAGCGCGGAGGCGGCCGTGGACAAGGCGGTCGAGCTCGGCATCGCCGATCGAAGCCGCATCGCCGTCGGTGGCCACAGCTACGGGGCGTTCATGACGGCGAACCTGCTGGCGCACTCGGACCTGTTCACCGCCGGCATCGCGCGCAGCGGCGCGTACAACCGCTCGCTGACGCCGTTCGGCTTCCAGGCCGAGACGCGCACGTTCTGGGAAGTGCCCGACGTCTACGCGAAGATGTCGCCGTTCTGGTACGCGAACAAGATCCAGGAGCCGATCCTGATGATCCACGGCGAGGCCGACGACAACTCGGGCACGTTTCCAATCCAGTCCGAGCGTTTCTACATGGCGCTCAAGGGGCATGGCGCCACGGTTCGCTACGTCACGCTCCCGCACGAGGCGCACGGATATGCCGCGCGCGAGTCGAACATGCACGTCGTGGCCGAGACGCTGACCTGGCTGGATCGGTACACGAAGAACCGTCAGGAGCGATAGCAGGGGGCGGGGGGCAGGGGGAAGGGGGCAGGAAGCGACATGGCCACGATCGAGAAGTTTTGCGCGTCAGGCGTTTTCGACCCCGCCACCTACAGCCAGGGCATCAAGGTCACCAACGCCCAGACGATCCTGTTTCTCTCAGGGCAGGTCGCCTACACCGCCGACGGCGGCGTCGCCTTCCGCGGCGACTTCAAGGGGCAGGCACGCGGCGCGTTCGAGGCGATCAAAGCGCTCATCGAGTCCCAGGGCGGCACGATGGCGAACATCGTCAAGTTCACGACGTACGTGACCGACATGCGCTACCGCGCGGACCTTGTCCCGCTGCGCGAGGAGTTTCTCGGGAAGAAAGGGCCAGCCTCGACGCTCGTGGAGATCCCGGCGCTGGCCCACCCGGACTGGATGATCGAGATCGAGGCGATCGCGGTCCTGTAACGTGGACGCCTACTGACCCTGACCCGTCCAGGGCTCGAAGACCTGAGCATCGCCGTTCTGCTTGGCCAGCTCTTCGAAGTCACGCACGATCGAATCGCGGCGCGAGAACAACCGTGGAAAGGCGTTGTTCTCCGTCAGGAGATCGCCAATTTCCTTCCTCACCGCATCTCGGTCGAGCGCCTTCAGCCGGTCGAAGAACGGCCGGTCGATTTTCCTGATCGCCTTCTTCACCTCGAACGGCATCTTCATGGTGTCGGTGAAGCAGCGGGAGCAATCAATCTTGTAGAAGTTCCACGCCGGGTCGAACAGCCAGTTCCCCGCGTTGGGATCGATGTTGCCCACCAGGTCGTCGAAGACCTGCGCCCGGTGCAGGTTCTGATTCCACCGGAGGGGATTGGGATCCTTGAGGCCCTTTTTCTGGACGTCGCTCAGCATGATGACGTTCTCCACCCAGAGCTGGGCCGACGCTTCTTTCCCTTCGTATCGCCGCTCGACGGTCGGCGGCACCATGTTCAGGTCCAACATCCTGTCGAGCTTGTAAGCGGCGATCTCCGACATATAGCTCTCGAAGAAGCCATCCCGCCGTCCCGGCGGGAACGGCTTGACCGCCGCACCGGCCGCCAGGCC
>DASTDQ010000880.1:0-9006 GCA_035710305.1 Vicinamibacterales bacterium
CCACGAGCAGGCTCTGGAGGAGCTGTCCCACGCCGAAGGCGCCCGCCAGGCCGATGACGAGCCCCATCGCCACCAGGACCAGCGCACGCCGGAGAAATAGCCACACGACCTCGCCCGGCTGCGCGCCGAGCACGAGGCGCAAGCCGATTTCCTGCGTGCGTTGTGCGACCGAGTATGCCGTCACCGCGTAGAGCCCGACGGCCGCCAGGACAAGCGCGACGATGGCGAACACCACGAACATGCCGCCGAAGACGCGATGCCCGGATCGTTGTTGCGCCATCACCTCGTCCATCGTGCGGACGTTGAACACGGGGAGATCCGAGTCCAGCGCGTACACGGCCTGCCGCACGAGCGGCGTGACGGCCGCTTGACCTGCGGACGTGCGGACGATCACCGCGAATGCGCGGCCCAGGTTCGGGCTCGCCAGATACGGCACGTAGACGACCGCGTCCGGCTCGGCGCCTTCGATCTCGCGCTGGCGCACCGTGGCGGACACGCCGACGATCGTCAGCGGGGGCAGGTCCAGCCCGCCAGGGACTTCCTCGGTCAGCCGAATCTGCCGGCCCAGCGGTTCTTCCCCCTTGAAGTGGACGTCCACGAAGCGCTGATTGACGATGGCGCCCGCCTGCCCGGGGTTGTCATCGGTGCCGTTGAACTTCCGTCCGCGCACGATTGGCAGCTTGATGGCGTCGAAGTACCTCGCGCCCACGCTCACCATCGTCACGATCGGCGGGCGCGAGCTCGGATCTGTCCGGCCTGCGATCGCGAGCTGCAGCCCCATGCCGCCGCCGAGCGGCCAGTTGCTGGCCGTCGTCACTGCCTCGAGCCCGGAGATTCCCGACAGGCGCTCGTCCAGCTGGCGAACGAAACTGTTTCGCTTCTCCGGCGTCGGGTACTTCCGGTCGTTCAGACTGAGCTGCATGGTGAGCAGCCGCGACGTATCCACGACGGTGTCGATGGTGTAGAGGGTGAGGAAGCTGCGCATCATGAATCCGGCGCCCGCCAGCAGCACGAGCGTGAGCGCGACCTGGGTGACGAGCAGCGCGCTCGTCCATCGGCGTGCCCGGACGCCGCTCGATCCCGAGCGCCCGCCTTCTTTCAGCACTTCGTTGAGGCTGGTCTTCGACACGTGCAGGGCGGGTGCGAGGCCGAAGGCCACTCCCGTTGCCAGGCAGACCGCCGCGAAGAAGAGGAACACGATCGGGTCGAGAGTGAACTCCATGAAGTAGGGCTTGCCCACGTTCTGGGTCACCGAATCGAACACGCGGATGCCGGCCAGGGCGACCGGCACACTGAGGGCGCCCCCGAGAAACGCGAGCAGCACGCTCTCGACCAGCAGCTGCCGGACGACGCGAAGGCGGCTCGCGCCGAGCGACACGCGAACGCCCACTTCCTTCGCTCGCTCGGCGGCCCTGGCCAACTGGAGGTTGGCGACGTTGGCGCAGGCAATCAGCAGCACGAAGCCCACCGCGCCCATCAATGCCGAGAGCACCAGCCTGATACGCGCCCCGCCGACCCTCTCGTTGTACGGGATGACGGTCGGCACGATGTCCGTGTTGGTCTGCGGGTAGTCGCTCGCCAGGCGTGAGGCGATCGAGGCGAGCTCGCTCTGCGCCTGGGGGATGGAGACGCCGTCGGCGAGCCGGGCGATGACGTTGTAGTTACGTGCCAGCCGCGTCTGGCCGCGCATGATCGTCGCCGTCCCGAACGGAAGCCACAGGTCCGTGTTCGGCGGGAACTGCATGCCGGGCCGCATCACGCCGACCACGGTCGCCGGCAGGTCGTTGACCCTGATCGTTTTGCCGAGGATGGCGCGGTCGCCGGCGTAGCGGCTCTGCCAGATGCTGTAGCCGAGGAGGACGACTGGCGCTGCGCCGTCGAGGTCGTCCTCGGGGATGAACGCCCGGCCGAGCACGGCCTGCTCGCCGATCAGCCGGAACATGTTGGCTGACACGTAGGCGCCGCTGTACCGATCGGGCGCCTTGCCTTCGTCGCCGACGTTGAACGGCGGCGAGGCCATGAGCGTCATGTCGGAGAAGCTGCGCGAAGACGCCTGCCAGTCGAGAAAATCGTGGTAGGCGACGCCGAGATTGCGATTGCGCGCGTCGCGCGAGCCGAGCGCGACGATGCGGTCCGCGTCGGGAAAGGGGACGCCGCGCAGGAGGATCGCGTTCACGAACGTGAACATGGCGCTCGTGGAGCCGATCCCGAGGGCGAGCACGACGGCCGAGACGATCGTGATCCAGCGGTTCTTGACGAGCAGACGGACGGCGAAGCGAACGTCCTGCAGCAGACTCACGCCTGCTATAACGCGGCGCGGACCAAACGGTTAACACGCTCCATCGCGCGCTGAAGCGAGTAGCGGTGCCGGCGCATGTCCGACCACACATCGCCCACGCGCGCGACGCGGTCGGCCATCGTGCGCAGCGTGAACGTCCGCGGACCGGCTTCGCCTCCCTCGACCTCCTCCCATGTGCACGGCGCGGACACCGGGGCGGTCGGCTTGGCCCGGACCGCGTACACGGCCGCGAACGTCGCGCTGTACCCGTTGCGTCCCACGTCCACATAGATGCGTTTTTGGCGGTCGGCCTTGCTGAACTCCAACGTCAGGCGGGCCGGATCGCGCGCGACGAGCAGCGTTGCGACGGCGTGCGCGAAGCGCCCCACGTCGCCGAAATCCGCCTTGCCGTCGAGCGGCACGACGATGTGGAACCCCTTCGAGCCGGTCGTCTTGACCCAGCTTTTTAGGCCGAGCTCGTGCAGCAGGTCGCGAAGCGCGAGCGCCGCGGCGCGAAGCGACTCGGAATCCTCCACGGCGGGATCGAGATCGAAGACGCAGAGGTCGGGGTAGTAGAGATTGGGAGTGCGCGACGGCCACACGTGCGGCGTGATGCAGTTCTGGTTGGCGAGCCACAGCAACGACTGGAGGTCCTTGGCGAGCGGGTGGTACACGGAGCCGTCCTTCTTGGGTACGGCGACGCGTTCCAGCCATTGTGGAAAGCCTGTCGTCACGCTCTTGTGAAAGAAGCCCTTCTTGTCGATCCCGGACGGGTACCGCTCCATCGTGATCGGCCGTCCGCGGATGTGCGGCAGCATGAGCGGCGCGATCGCCTCGTAGTAGGCGGCGAGCTCCCCTTTGGTGATCCCGCTGTCCGGGAACAGCACCTTGTCGGGATGGGTGATCACGTCTCCCGCACGACCTCGCGCGCGGCCTTGTCCGTGCGGATGCCCAGGATGCGGGGGTGCCGGAGCTTGCCGTTGACCGTCCATTCGATGAAGGAAACCTGCACGACGATCTCGGGGCGCACCCAGTGCGCGCCGGCGCGGGGCAGGCCGACGGCCTTCGTGAAGGGCGGCTTGGCGCGTTCGAGGCGATCGAGCTTCGTGCGCAGGCCCAGCAGCTGTTTCGTGTCGAGGCCCGTGCCGACTTTCCCGGCGAAGACGAAGTCCTCACTCTGAAAATAGCCGACGAGCAAAGCCCCGAGGCCCACTCGCGCGCCCCGCGGGTCGGTGAACCCGCCGACGACGAGCTCCTGGCTTGCCTCGCACTTCATCTTGAGCCAGTGCGGCGACCGGCGGTGCTCGTACACCGAATCGCGCCGCTTGGCGATGACGCCCTCCCACCCCTTGCGGCAGGCGTGCTCCCACGGTTTCGGAACGTCGAGCGCGGCCACGCGCTCCAGCGGCGCGCGAAGGGGGAGCGCGCGCAGCCGTTCGCGGCGCTGGTCGAGCGGCAGCGACATCAGGTCGCGCCCATCGAGCCACAGGATGTCGAAGACGTGATAGGCGAGCCCGCGAGGCCGGTCCGCGGCGCGCGTGCTCGCCGGTCCCCACACGCCGGTGACTTCGCCGTCGAGGATCAGGTCACGCGCCGGAAGCGCCGCGATCGCATCGGTGATCTGCGGGCTGTGCTGCGGAAGCCGGTTGCGAGAGAACAGCCGCACGTCGCGGCCCTGCCTGAAGGCGAGCAGGCGGATGCCGTCGAGCTTGCGCTCGAAGGTCCATTCCGGCCCCTCGAACCGCTTCTCCGTGAGAGTCGCCGCCATCGGCACGACCCAGTCGGGAAACCTCGCGGCCACGAGGGAAGGTTATTCGAAGATCTCTCGGAGGCGACAGGAGAAGCCGGGGATCACTTCGTTCAGGTCGAGGAGGTCGTCTTCCTCTCGCAGGATGACGTGGGGCCCGTTCGGCCGGATGGTCGTCGCGGTCTTCTCATCGGGGTCTATCACCACGACCAGACGTACGCCGCGTGCCGGGTACTCGTCTGTTTTCGCTCGCACCTCGCCCGGCCGATCGTCCGGCGACAGCACCTCGATCGCGACGTCGGGTGGACCTTTGAAGAACCCGCGCGCACCCTTCGGCGGCACTCGGTCCCGTCGTACGAACGCGATGTCGGGCCCTCTGACCGTGTCGGGGTTCGAGGCGAGCGTGAAACCGACGTCCATCACGACGACCCCAACGGGCTGCTGTTGGACGAGGCGATGCAGGAGCGTAGCCAGCTGCACCACGATCCTGCCGTGGTCGAAGCTGACCGGACTCATGCGGATGACCCGGCCTTCGACCAGTTCGTACCGGTAACCGTCGTCCGGGAACCGCGCCAGTTCCTCGGCGGTGACCAGACGCGTTGCCTCGGACATACGGTTGCTTCGCATGGCATCTTAGCATCGTCATCGCCAAGTCCATGCCGCGCGGAATCTCGAAGGAATCGCGGTGCGGGATCGGAAACGGTGCAGCTATTGCGACGCTCACGCGCGGACCAGTACGTCGGTCGGTCTTGCGACCCGTGATCGGTTACGTACGAAGTGTCCGGCTTCAGCCGGACCCGTGATCAGTCCTCTGTCGGCGGCTGCACCGAGTCGATCACGAGGACGTCAACCGGACCGAGCTGTGCGTCCAGCTTGAGCCCGAGCTGCTCCTGCACCGCGGTGAAGAGCGAGACGCCGTCGCCTGCCGGCGGCGCGGCCGCTCCATCCGGATTCGGCGGTCCCTGATCGGGCGTCCACGTCAGGTCGATGTCGTAGGCTCCCGTCAGCCCCGTCTTGTCCACGACAGGACGTCCCGCAGAAGGCGCGATGTTCCGCGCGAAGTCCGCCATCGACGTGCCGGTCGTCATCATGGTTCCCCTTTGCGTCTGCGTGCCGCAGGTGGGGCGGCCGTTGGTCGTTGGCGGCGGCTGCTGGCCTCGTGCCTTGGCAGCGGCAAAGAGCGCCGCGCAGTCCACTGTCGAGACGCGAAGCTGCGGCCCGAGGCGCCCATCAGGCCGAGCGAGCACGACTGCGAACGTGGGCAGCTGGCGAGTTTCGCGTCGAATGACGAGCTTGAACCGATCCGCGAGCAGCGTGCGCAGCATGAGCAGCATCTCCGGTGGCGCCGTATCGTCAGCCGCCTTTGCCGTGATGTCCCAGCGATCGCTGCTCATCCAGTCCGGCCCGCCGATGATCTGGTAGTTCTGAACGTTGTAGGCGTTCCGGATGATGTTGCGGAGCGTGTTGTTGCTCACCGTCAGCCGGCCCCCGGGCTGGGCGCGGACCGACGCGCCGTCGCTGACCGTCACGTTCTTCCGGATCGACGCGACCTCGAAGGCCGGTGCTGCCTGACTGGGAGCGGGCGCTTGCGCCATCGGTGCGGCGAACGCAACGACAGTGGCTGCGAGAACGAGGGTGAGTTTCGATGTCACGAGGATCATCATGATGACAACAACGCGCGCCGGGCGAAAGGGTTAACAGCGAGACCGCAGGCCATAGACTGAAGGACCGGAGACCGATGCTGGACTCTCAGCTGGCAGAACTTGCCGCCCGTTTACGTCGCGCACGCCGCGTCACGGTGATGACGGGCGCCGGCGTGTCCGCGGCGAGTGGGATCCCGACATTCCGGGGCGACGGCGGGCTGTGGCGCCGCTTCCGCGCCGAGGAGCTTGCCACGCCCGAGGCCTTTCGGTCAGATCCGGCACTGGTGTGGGAGTGGTACGACTGGCGGCGGCAGAAGATCGCCGCGTGCGAGCCCAACCCCGCGCATCACGTGCTCGCACGGTGGACCAACCGATCTGACGGCTGCACGGTCATCACGCAGAACGTCGACGATCTTCATCTCCGCGCGGGAACCGCCCGACTGATTCGCCTCCACGGTTCCATCTGGGAGCTTTCGTGCTGGTCCAGGTGCGGCGCGGCGCCCTGGCGCGACGAACGCGCACCGCTGCCCGTGCTGCCTGCAGTGTGTCCGCGATGCGGAGGACTGGCGCGACCCGCGGTCGTCTGGTTTGGCGAAGCACTCTCCGCTGACGATGTGGACCAGGCTCGCCGCGCGTGCGCCTGCGACGTGTTCATCGCCGCAGGCACCTCGGCGATCGTGTATCCCGCAGCGGGGCTGCTGGACGAGGCGCGCAGCGCCGGCGCCTTCACGGCGGAAATCAATACCGAAACGACCGCGGCAACGTCCGGAGTGGACGTGTCGCTCCAGGGCGCGGCTGAGGTCATTCTTCCCGAGCTCGAGGGCCTGTAGCGTCGTCCTTGGTACTTGGTGCCTGGTGCTTGGTCCGTCCTTGGTCCTTTGTCCGTCCTTTGTCCTTGGTCCTTGGTCCTTGGTCCTCTGCGGACCAGAGGACCAGGAACCACGGACGGACCAGGGCCCAGCGACGTATTCAGCGCAGCGTTGCGCCGTCGGCGAGCACGATGTCGAGCGCGATCCGGTCCTTGCCCGCCACGGCTCGCGAGATGTGCCCCTGTCCCGTGGTGTCCTCCGCGAGCAGGATGTGGCCGGCGCCGAGGCGGATCTTCCGGCCTCCTTCGAGCTCGATCTCGCTTTCTCCAGCCAGCGTAACCACGAGCTGCCGTCGCGGGGCCGGGTGCCAGTCGAGGTTGTATTCAGGCGTCGTACGCCGCACGGACAGGCTCGTGACGCCGATCGACGCCGACGCCTCGCTGCCGCGGTCGCGCGGCTTCAGCGGCAGCTCGTATTCGTCGACCTTCGTCTTGCCGTCGGACCCGGTGTAGATCCGCGTGATCTTCACCGGCGTTCGCGCCTGGGCGAGGACGGGATCTCCGGACATCCACCTCGCCCCCGTGACGATGGCGAGCGTGGGAATCCAACCGAGCATCGCAACGCCGCACAGCACTTTCTTCATGGCGAGGCCTCCCGGAGGGCAACTCTACCAGTACCCGATCAGCCGTCCGGCGGCGATCGCCGTCAACCAGGACGCGAGCGACACCGCGCCGGCTGCCGCCAGCTGCCGTTGCTCGCGGCGCGTCAGCTCACGCGTGTCTTTGGCCTTCCAGCCCGCGAGTGTGCGCACCACGGCGGCGTTCATGAGACCGGCGGCGATCGCGGGGAACTTGACGAGGAGGAACGGGTTTCCGACGTACTCGGTGGCGTTGGCGGTGATGAGGCACAGGCCGGTCGAGGCGGCGACGACGAAACCCGTGGCCGCGACCGTCACCGTGGGTCGCGTGATCGAGGCCAGCGGCACGCGGCGCCACGCGCCGAGGAGCCGCAGGTCGAGGACGAGGACGGCGCCGAACAGCGACGAGACGCCGAGAATGTGCGCCAGGTTGACGAGGCCGTACGTCCAGGCACCGGACTCGCGCATGACGTGGCCAAGGGCAGATCCCTCGAGCCACGCCAGCAACTCACGCACGTCGTTGACGCCGCCGCGCTACTTGCGGTCGGGATAGACGTTGAAGGTGCGGCCGTTCCAGATCACGCGTTCCGTCTTGACCTCGAAGCGCTTCGGGTCGCGGTTGCGATGACCCTGGATCGTGACCTGCGCACCGACTGGGATCACGCCTTCCTTCAGGCCGGCGCTCTCCACGCGCGCTGCCGCCGCGAGCGTGATGTCCCACACCTGCCCGTCGGCGGCGCGCACCTTCATGGTGGCGTGCGGCCCGGCCAGGCTCACGGCGCTGTCCAACGTTCCCACGAGCTGGAATTCCTCGGTCCCCTGACCGCCCCAGCCATGATGCGCCACGGCGGGAACGGCCGCCGCAACGAGCGCCGCCGCCGTCGTCCAGATCGCGAATCGCATTCTCATGGTTGACCTCCCCAAGCTACCGTCGCACCTTTGCACCCTCGTATCCTCGCACCCTCGACACACCGTCCATCGGCGAGTAGGCCCGCCGCTGAAGAATCGCCTCCTGATGAAACGATCGTACGACGGCGGGGCACATCTTCGTGAACATCTCGAGCGCCAGCAGCGCGATGCCCAGGTCGTCGAGCTGCCCGATCACGGGGAAGAGGTCTGGCACCAGATCGATCGGCCAGATCACGTACAGCAACGCCAGGATCGGGATCACTTTGACGGGCAGCGGCACGCGCGGCTCGCGCAGCAGCCTGGCGGCAAGTCTCGCCTGCGCGAACAGCGTTCGCAGCGCCAGCGGGCGCGACAGCCAGGACGAGAAGCGATTCGCCATATCGAGCCGTGATTACTACGCTACCACCGAACGCGCGGATGAGCATCTCCAAGACTCGGCCATGACAACTGATTGCGAACCACGGAGACACGGTGGCACGGAGGCTTTGATCATCGGTTCTCCGTGTCTCCGCGCCTCCCTGGTTCGTGGTCTAGGAATCCGACGATGGCCTGGATCATCTCCTCACCCGCGAGCAGCTCGTCGTCGTTGTGCGAGGCGCCTTTGATGATGACAAGCTCTTTCGGGAATGGCGCGGCGTCGTACAGCCTCCGGCTGTGCTCGAGTGGAACGATGTCGTCGCGGTCGCCTGCGATGACGAGGACGGGCGCGCGGACTCGGGCGATCGTGTCGCGCGAGGCGAACCGGTCGCGCAGCAGCAGGCGCACCGGAAGAATCGGGTAGTGGTACGCGCCGACGTCGGCCATCGACGTGAACGGCGATCGCAGGATCAGCGCAACCGGCGGCTGTTCCGCGGCGAGGCCGACGGCAACGGCCGTGCCGAGCGACTCGCCGAAGTACACGAGGCGCGCGGCGTCCACGTCGGGCCGGTCGGCAAGGTAGGCGTGCGCCGCTCGGGCGTCGGCCACCAGCCCGGTCTCGGTCG
>DASTDQ010000881.1:0-3776 GCA_035710305.1 Vicinamibacterales bacterium
GCCGGAACCGGTGATTCAGATGCCGCCGCCGCAGAAACGCGGTGGACAGCGTGGTGAAGCGATCTGCGTCGGCAAATGTCATCAGCGCGTTCATGTACTCGCGCTTCGATGCGGTGCCCGAGACGACGAGCTGGTCGATCACCTGCTCGCGGGCCAGCTGCACCTGTTCGACCAGCCACCACACAGCCGGATGAAACCAGAACAGCGCCCGCGCGTGCTCCTCGATCACGATCCAGATCCAGTCGCGCCGCGCGACATGGAGAAGCTCGTGGCGGACGACGGCCCGCCGGGACGGCGCGCTCAGTTCGGCGAAGCGCTCGGGAAGCAGGATGACCGGGCGCCGGATGCCGAACGTTGCCGGGTGTGTCAGCTCGGCCGACCAGCGGAACTCGGCGTGCGGCGCGAGCTCGAGCTTGTCCAGGTCGATGTCGGCGCCGAGATCGGCGGGAACGCTGCGCCGGCGAAGCTGCCGCAACCGGTACGCGCCCACGAGCAGCCGGCCCAGGCGGGCCAGGATGCCGGCGGCAACGATCCACAGGATGGAAGTACTGGCCGTCAGGAGAACAGGATTGACGGCAGCCCCTGGCTCGGCCGCGTCAATCGCAGCGATGCCGAATTCCACCGACCATGCGGGCGCGCTGGCGAGCGGGATCGGCAGCCACGGGACGACCAGACACAACACACCGACCGCTCGCCAGTACGTGAAGCGGATCGAGGGAACCGAGGCACAGAGCAGAGTCGCCGCGGCCGCCGCAACGGAGACCACGACGAGGATCTGCGCGCTGTACCGGGCGAGCGCAAGGAGGGCGGGATCCATCAACTCGTCTCGTCGATGAGGCGGCGCAGTTCCTCGCGTTCCTTTTCCGAGAGAGTCGTCTCGGACACCAGGTGGGCGAGCAGCGGCCCCGCCGAACCGTCGAACACGCGCTCCACGAACTCGCGCACCATCGCGGTGACGACGCGGCTCTCGGGGACGGCCGGCCGATACCGGTACGCGCGACCGTCGAGGGTCTTCTTGAGGTACCCCTTGGCCTCCACCGTGTTCATCATCGTCATCACGGTGGTGTAGGCGACGGGGCGCCGCTCGCGCAGCGTCTCGTAGACCTCGCGCACCGAGACGTCCCCGAGTCGCCAGACGACTTTCATGATCGCGAGTTCCTGCGCGCCCAGTGCGGGGAGACGGCGGCGAGCCATGTGACTACTAGTCGTATAGTACTTGTGGACTAGTTGTCAAGGCTGGCGCGCGGCCGCCTCGACGCTGGCCCACGGCACGGGCCGCCCGTGCATCGGCACCAGCTGACGCACGTCGAGTTTCAGCTTCTGCACGGCGTTGACGAAGCTGCGCTGATCGCCGGCCAGCCTGGCCGGCAGCGGATCGAACGTGTTGATGAGATCCGCCTGGAAGAGCAGCCGTTCCCGCGGCAGGTACGCCATCAGCATGCCCTCGGCGTGCTGCAGGGGGTTCACGTAATGGATCTGCATCGTGCGGGCGCCGTCGCTGATGACGTAGTTCTCCCGGACGGTCTCGTAGTAATAGCCCTCGGCAAGCTCGGTGGGCGGCCAGAGCGACACCATGTCGGGCCGTAGCGTACGCGGCGCGTAGTTGATCACGTCGCGGTTGAGGAAGTCGAAGTTCTTCCAGTGCGTCACGACCGTGGCCCCGATGTGGTTGTAGGCCCGCAGTCCGCCGGTGTGGTCGAAGTGCTGATGCGAGTTGACCACGAACCGGATCGGTTTGCCCGGAATGCGCCGCACGATCTCCTCGATGACGGCAAGGCTGCGCGCCTCGCTGAGCGGCGCGTCGTAGACGGCGATGAAGCTCGCGAATTCGACGGCGACGCTTGCGTGCGTGCCGCCGCCCAGGAGGTACACGCCGTCGGCCAGCGTCTCCACGTCCACGCGCATCGGGAAGGCCGCCGATCGCACCGGCTCGGGCGCGGTCACCGGGTCGGGGCACACGTTGGCCCTGACGTCCTTGAGCGATCCGCCGAAGGCGTTGTGCCCCGCGCTCTCGGCCTGCGCGCCGAAGTTGTCGTCCCACCCCTGGTGCGAGTGCCAGTCGGTCGGAAACCGGATGCCGTTGCCGGCGTCCACGTAGCTGGCGTTGGTGAACTCGTGCTCGTAGTTCATGTCGCCGAGCGTCTCGCTCGGCACCCACGTGTGAATCCGTTGAAGCAGGTTCTCTCGGTTGACCGTCGCGTCAACGCGGTACTTCCCCCACGTGATCGAGACGACGCGCATGCGCTCGGGCGATACCTCGGGGCCGTCGCGCCCCATTTCGCCCAGCTCCCAGCGCCACACGGCCTTCGGGTTCGCGCCGGGCAGCGCTGCGGCCTTCAGGAAGCCGTGCGGATTCAGCACGAGCTCCACGGGAAAGATTTCGGCAACGTCCGGCGGCAGCGGGACAGTTGGCGCTCCGGCCCCGTCCATGTACCAGGCGTGCGTCGGACTCACCATGAAGACCTGATGCGGGTTCTTCTGCAGCGGCCCGTCCTCCCAGCCGATCCCGTACTTCCACCCTGCCGGGTTCAACCCGGGGCGGCGATCGAACTCCTCCTTCATCGTCCACGTGTCCCAGTTCATCGTCCGCGTGTAGTTGGCGAGAGAATCGATGCGCGGCCAGTCGGTGTTGCGCGCGGACTCCCGGGCCTGGCCGAGCGCGCCGGCGTAGGCGGTGCCCGCGATCGTGACGCACCTCAGGTTGTCGGTGCCGATCGCCTTGCGGGCCGCCGCCAGAATCGGGACGGGATCGACGTATCCGGGCGGAAGCTGACGCTGCGTGGCGACGACCGCGCCAGTCAGCATGACGACGGTGAGCACGATGAACGCTCGCGGCATGGTGGCTCCTCGGAAACTCACAACTCAAAACTCAAGACTCACAACTCAAAACTCCAAGGATATGATGCTCCGTACGTTGCCACGCCGCGTCGTCGTCGCCACGTTTTCCCTGCTGACAGTGATCGCAGCTCTTGGGGTGCTGACCCCGCCGTGGCTGGAACGGCGGCAGGCCAGACGCGCCAGGGCCGCCCACCTGGAACAGGGCACGCGGTACGCGGCACGCGTGCTCGAGGTTCTTGGAACGCTGCCGGCCGAACTGAACGAGAGCTCCGGGCTGGCCATCAGCCGCAGTCAACCAGGAGTCCTGTGGTCGCACAACGACTCGGGCGACGCGCCCACGGTCTACGCAATCGACCAGTCGGGCCGCCTTCTCGCGACCGTGCCGCTCGCCGGCGCCGACGCGCGGGACTGGGAGGATATGTCCTCCGGTCCGTGTCCCGCCAGCCTTGCGGCAGCGGCCTCGGAGCGCTGCCTCTACCTCGCAGACATCGGAGACAACGATCGGGCCCGGACATCGGTGACGGTGTACGTCGTCGTCGAGCCGATCCTCGACCGCACGGTCGTGAAGCAGCCCGCCGCCAAGGCCCAGTCGTTCCGCTACCGGTATCCCGCCGGCCCCGACGACAGCGAGGCGATCGCCGTACTGCCCGACGGGGACGTCACGATCGTGACCAAGGGCCGCACCGGGATGATCGAGTTCTTTCGTCTTTCCCGCGAGAGCGTCGCACGAGCGATCACGTCCGGCGAGGTGCTAACCGCCGAGAGTGCCGGTAACACGGGCATCACGCCTGACGCTCGGATCGGCCGGACCGTCACGGGCGCCGCTGTCTCGCCAAGTGGGCGGACACTGGCCGTCAGGACCTACAACGAAGTGTTCTTCTTCAGCCCTGCGGCCGACGGGCAAGCCGGTCGCTGGCGCGACCTGGGCCGGCCCTGTT
>DASTDQ010000882.1:0-17357 GCA_035710305.1 Vicinamibacterales bacterium
CAGCTGACGTACTCACCGGCCACTCTCGACAGTTCGGCCATGTACGGTCGCATCTGCCGGGCGCCGAAGGCGCAGTTCAACCCGACGCTGAAGGGCCGGAGGTGTTGAATCGAGATGTAGAAGGCGTCCAGCGTCTGCCCCGACAGCGTTCTGCCGCTGCGGTCTGTGATCGTGGCGGAGATCATCACCGGCAGTGCCGCGCCTCTCGCGTCGAACTCGTCGAGAATCGCCGCGATCGCCGCTTTCGCGTTCAGCGTGTCGAACACGGTCTCGACGAGCAGCAGGTCCACGCCTCCCTCGACGAGCGCGCGCGCCTGCTCCCGATAGGCACGGCGAAGACCGCTGAAGGTCTCGGCACGGAGCGCCGGGTTGCCCACATCCGGCGAGATCGACAGCGTGCGGTTGGTCGGCCCGATGGCGCCCGCGACGAAGCGAGGCCGTTCCGGCGTCCGCGCGGTCCAGGCGTCCGCCGCGTCGCGCGCCAGGCGGGCCGCCGCGACGTTCAGCTCGTGCACGGCGGAGCTCAGCCCGAAGTCTGCCTGCGCGACCGACGTGCTGCTGAACGTGTTGGTTTCGATGATGTCGGCGCCGGCCTCGAGATAGGCGTGATGGATCGCCGAGATCAGATCCGGGCGCGTGAGGACGAGCAGGTCGATGTTGTTCCGGAGGGAGTGGCCGTGATCGCGGAACCGTGCGCCGCGGACGGCGGCTTCGTCGAGGCGCTCCCGCTGCACCATCGTACCCATCGCGCCGTCGAGGATCGCGATGCGGCGGGCGAGGATCTCGTCGAGGGTCACCCGAGAAGCTTAAACCACGGAGCGTGAACCACGGAGACACGGAGACACAGAGAATTGGTCGTGGTTCTCCGTGCCTCTGTGACTCCGTGGTTCGTGAGAGCGATCAGTTGTCGTAATACAGGTAGAACTCGTGCGGATGCGGCCGCAGCCGGATCGGATCCAGCTCCTTGTCCCTCTTGTACGAAATCCAGGCGTCGATCAGATCGTCGGTGAACACGTCGCCCTTGGTCAGGAAAGCGTGGTCCTGTTCCAGCGCGTCGAGCGCTTCTTCGAGCGAGCCCGGTGTCGTCTTGATCCCCATCTCCTTCATCTCGTCCCGCGTCATCTCGTAGATGTCGCGGTCGAGCGGCTGGCCGGGATCGATCTTGTTCTGGATGCCGTCGAGCATGGCCATCAGCATCGCCGACCACGCCAGGTATCCGTTGCAGCTCGGGTCGGGACAGCGGAACTCCAGCCGCTTGGCCTTCGGGCTCTTCGAGTACATCGGGATGCGGATCGACGCCGAACGATTTCGGGCCGAGAGCGCGAGGTTGACCGGCGCCTCGAATCCGGGCACCAGCCGCCGGTAGGAATTGGTCGTGGGGGCCGCGAAGGCGAGAATCGCCGGCGCGTGCTTGAGCAGTCCTCCCGCCGCGAAGAGCCCGATCTGGCTGAGGCCGGCGTAGCCGTCGCCCGCAAAGAGCGGCTTGCCTCCCTTCCACAGCGAGGTGTGCGAGTGCATGCCGCTGCCGTTGTCCTCGAAGATCGGCTTGGGCATGAACGTCACCGTCTTGCCGTGGCGCTTCGCGACGTTCTTGCAGATGTACTTGTACCACATGAACTGGTCGCCCATCTTCAGCAGCGGCTGGAACTGCATGTCGATCTCGCTCTGCCCGGCCGTGGCGACTTCGTGATGGTGCGCTTCCACGACGATCCCGACCTTGCGCATCTCGTACACCATCTCGCCGCGCAGGTCGTGGTACGTGTCGGTCGGGCTCACCGGGAAGTAGCCCCCCTTGAAGCTCGGCTTGTACCCCAGGTTCGGCTCCTCGATCCGGGCGGTGTTCCACGCGCCTTCGACCGAGTCGATCTGGTAGTAGCCGCGATGCTGGTTCTGCTCGTAGCGGACCTCGTCGAAGATGAAGAACTCGGGCTCGGGGCCGATGAAGCAGGTGTCGGCGACGCCCGTCTCCTTCAGGTGCGCCTCGGCCTTTCGCGCGACGTAGCGCGGATCGCGGGAGAACTCCTTTCCCGAGACCGGGTCGACGATGTTGGCGATGACGCTGACGGTCGGTCTGGCGAAGAACGGGTCGAGGCGCGCCGTGTCGGCGTCGGGCACGGCGAGCATGTCGGATTCGTGAATCCCCATCCAGCCCCGGATCGAGGATCCATCGAACCCGAGGCCGTCCTTGAACGTGTTCTTGTCCAGGTGCTCCACGGGGAACGAGCAATGCTGCCAGCTGCCGAGCATGTCCACGAACTTCAGGTCCACCATCTCGGCCTCGTGCTTCTTGGCAAAGGCGAAGAAGTCGTCGGGCGTCATCGAGTCACCTCCAGCGTCGGTTCAGCCCCCGCCCGTGACGGCGAGTGGCATGTGGAGTGGGGCGGGCGAAAGGAAATGTGGGTCGAAAGCATAGCGGATCTTGGCGGAAACCGGGTCCGGCGTTTCATTTTTGTTGCTTTGGAGGGGGCCGGCGCCGGCCCGATGGGCGCGTCTCCGGCCCAACCGTATTGCAGGGCAGGCCTCGGACGCGACATAATCGGATGTCCCGCTCGGTCCGCGTCGCCCGAGCCACGGGTGGTACGGGCGTCACCCACACAATTCATCGCACACATCCGATCGAAGAAAGGATTGATCGCCACATGGGATCTGCAGCGCTGTCGGAAGCCGTCAAGAGCATCCGTGAGTGGTCGATGGGGGAGGGGCGCGCAACGTCTGCGCCAGTCAAGGCCGCCGAGTTGTTCGGCAGCCTCGTGTTCAGCGACAAGGCCCAGCAGGAGCGCTTGCCGAAGGCGGCGTACCGCGCGCTTCGAGCGACGATCACGCGAGGCGAGCCGCTCGACGCGTCAACGGCCGATGCCGTCGCGGCGGCCCTGAAGGACTGGGCGGTCGAGCACGGCGCGACGCATTACACGCACTGGTTCCAGCCGATGACGGGCATCACCGCCGAGAAGCACGACTCGTTTCTCGCCCCGACCACGGAAGGCACCGCGATCGCCGAGTTCCGCGGCAAGGAATTGATCAAGGGCGAGCCGGATGCGTCGAGCTTCCCGTCCGGCGGCATGCGGTCCACGTTCGAAGCGCGCGGCTACACGGCGTGGGATCCCACCAGCCCGCCCTGGCTGCTGTTCAACGGCGGCAACAGCGTGACGCTCGTCATCCCGACCGCGTTCGTGAGCTGGACCGGCGAGGCGCTCGACAAGAAGACGCCGCTGCTGCGCTCCATGGAAGCGGTGTCGAAGCAGGCGGTGCGCGTCCTCAAACTCTTCGGGTCGAACGCCGAGCGCGTCTACGCGACGTGCGGACCCGAGCAGGAGTACTTCCTCATCGACCGCAACTTCTACTTTGCGCGGCCCGACCTGATCAACGCGGGCCGCACGCTCTTCGGCGCCAAGCCGCCGAAGGGGCAGGAGATGGAAGATCAGTACTTCGGCGCCATCCCCGAGCGCGTGCTCGCGTGCATGGCCGAAGTCGAGCTCGAGCTGTACAAGGTCGGCGTCCCCGTGAAGACGCGGCACAACGAGGTCGCGCCGAGCCAGTACGAGATCGCGCCGGTCTTCGAGAACGCCAACCTCGCCGTCGATCACCAGATGATGACGATGGAGATGTTGAAGAAGATCGCGCCGAAATACGGCCTGGCCTGCCTGCTCCACGAGAAACCGTTTGCCGGCGTCAACGGATCGGGCAAGCACAATAACTGGTCGCTCTCCGACGAGTTCGGCAACAACCTGCTCGGCCCCGGCGACACGCCGCACGACAACATGCAGTTTCTCGTCTTCTGCGCGGCGGTCCTGCGCGCCGTCGATCGCTGGCAGGGACTTCTGCGCGCCAGCATCGCCAGCGCCGGCAACGATCATCGCCTTGGCGCGAACGAAGCGCCGCCGGCGATCCTCTCGGTCTTCCTTGGCGAGATGCTGACCGACATCTTCCAGCAGATCGAAAAGAACGGCGGGGCCACGTCCACCAAGCAGGGTGGGATTCAGGATCTCGGCGTCAGCGTGCTCCCCAAGCTGCCGCGGGACGCGGGCGACCGCAACCGCACCAGCCCATTCGCCTTCACCGGCAACAAGTTCGAGTTCCGCGCCGTGTCGTCAGGGCAGAGCATCGCCTTCCCCAACATGGTCCTGAACGCGGCGATGGCCGACTCGCTCGACTCGATCGCGAACGAACTGGAAGCCGCGAAGGCGAAGGGCGAGGAGCTGAACAAGACGGTCGGCAAGCTGCTGACAAAGATCATCAAGGAGCACAAGCGCATCATCTTCAACGGCAACAACTACGCGCCGGAGTGGGAGAAGGAGGCTGGCAGGCGCAAGCTCCTGAACCTCAAGAACACCGTTGACGCCCTCCCGGAGCTCGTCACCAAGGACGCGACCAGGCTGCTGGATCGGTTCAAGATCCTGAACGAGCGCGAGCTGCACGCCCGCTACGAGATCTTCCTCGAGAACTACAACAAGACGATCAACATCGAGGGGCAGCTCATGGTGCTGATGGCGAACCGGTACATCCTTCCGGCCGCGCTCGAGTACCAGAAGCAGATCGGCCAGAGCGTGGCCGCGGTCAAGGCCGGCGGCGGCCGCAGCGCGCAGGCCAAGAAGCTGCTGGGCACTTACACCAAGCTGGTGGACCGTCTCGGGCTGGAGACCCAGGCACTCGCGGGGCTGCTCGATCACTCGAGCAACGGGTCGAGCGAGAAGCACGCGAAGTTCATGCGCGACAAAATCGTTCCGGCGATGGCGAAGCTGCGGACCACAGGCGACGAGATTGAGGTCCTGACGCCTCACGCAATCTGGCCGTTGCCGACCTACAGGGAGATGCTATTTGTAAAATAGAAGGGGTCAGGGGGGAAGGGGGCAGGGGGCAGAAGGCTCCTTTCTGAGTTCCCCTTTCCCTTCCCCCTGCCCCCTATCCCCTGCCCCCTTCAGAGTTCCCTTCAAGTTCTCAGATTCCCGGATCCAAAAAGTCAAATCAGTCTGCAACCTCGTGCCTTCGGCCGTGCTTCGCGGGCACACGGCCTACGTGCCGCAATCATGCAATTTCCAGTCATTCCTGACGAACGCGAGGGCGGCGATCGGTGGTTCTTCGCCGGCCATGCCGGCTATTGAAACTCGCCTAGGTCTTGCAAGGGACGACAGAGACGTGGGGATCCTCGAGAAGCTCCGTCCTCAGCCTCGCTGGAAACACGCCGACCCCGGGGTGCGTGCGGCCGCTGTGTACGAAATGGGTCCTGACGAGGTCGATCTGCTGCTCGGCCTCGTCCGCGAGGACGCCGATTCCCGAGTCAGGCGCGCAGCCGTAATCCGGCTGTCGGATGTCGAGGTCCTCGCGGAGGTCGCACGAACGGACCCTGACGAAGACGTGCGCGCCGAGGCCATCCGGGGGCTGACCGGTCTGGCCGCCGAGACGGACGATCCCGCGCCGGCCAGCGACGTCGTCCGGCAGCTTCAGGCCCTTGGGCGGTCGAAGGAAGTCGTGGTCGTGGTGCGCGAGAACACCAGCGCCGAGGTGCGCGCGGCGGTCGTCGGCCTGATCGAGGATGCCGTGACGCTTGGATCCGTGAGCCGCCACGCTCAGGACGGCCAGACGCGGCTGCGCGCCCTGGGACGCCTGCAGGATGCGGACGAGATCCTCAACGTCGCGCTGAAGTCTGAACATACTGACGTGGCTGTGTCGGCGCTCGAGCGGATCGACGATCCGGCGGCGCTGTCGTCTATTGCCCAGCGCGCCCGGAACAAAGTGGCCGCGCGCCGCGCCCGTACGAAGCTGCGGCGGCTGGAGGAAGACAGTCAGCCGGCGCCTTCGGCGTCGATGAGCGCCGACGATCGCGCGCGGGCCGTGGACCTGTTGCATCAGGCCGAAGCCCTCGTGGCGACGCCCGATCCGGAGGAGGCCTCGGCCGCGCTCGGCCGCGTCCGCCTGGCATGGGCGGAGCTGCAAGCCGACGTCGAGGTGGACGCCGCGCTCGTTCAGCAGTTCGAGTCGGCCAGCGACGCCGTGCGTGAAGGGATCGAGGCGCGTCGCCGCGAAGCGGTCGCGGAGCGCGAACGAGAGCGCGCGCTCGCGCGCGAGCAGGCCGACCGCCTGGCCATCGTCGAAGAAATCGAACGCATCAGCGGACCCGGCGCGCTCGACCGCATCGCCGAGCTCCGCGTGAAGTGGGACGAGCTGCCGCCGATGCCGCCCGAGTTCGCGGCCTCGCTGACCCTGAGGTTTCAGGACGCGTCGCGGGCCTTCGAGGACCGCGAGCGTCGGCGCCTGCTGTCGGAAGCCGCTGCCGTGAGGCTGGACACGCTCGCCACGGAGCTGGAGCAGCTCGCGTCGTCCGAGCAGGCGGTGGACGAGGTCGTGGCGAGATGGCGTGGCCTGCGTCGCGACGCGGACGTGCTGCGCGAGCACGCCGACGCCAACGTGCAGGCCGCCGAGCGGCTCGAGCGTGTCGTGGCGGTGCTCGAGCAGAAAGAGGTCGAGCATCAGCAGCTGCGCGCGAAACGCGAGCAGGACAACCTGCGGCGTCTGCAGCAGTGCTGCCGGCAGGCTGACGCGCTCGCCGCAAGCGACCAGCTCACGTTGAAGGCGGGGGATCGCGCCCTTCGAGAGATCCGCGCGGCGCTCGACGAGCGCGCGCCGCTGCCCTCCAAGCGCGATCGCCAGGAGATCCAGGCTCGCCTCGAGGACGTCCGCACCCGGCTGGCGCCGCGCGTCCAGGAGCTCCGGGAGGCCGACGAATGGCAGCGGTGGGCGAACCTGCAGGTGCAGGAGTCGATCTGCCGCGACATGGAGGCGCTGAAGGCCGAAGACGACGTGGAGGTCGCCGCACGGCGGATGCGCGAGCTGCAGTCGCGATGGAAGCAGGTGGCGCTGGCGCCGCGTGCGCAGGGCGAGGTGATGTGGCGCCGCTTCAAGACGGCGCAGGACGAGGTGTTTGGCCGCACGGCGGCGTTCTTCGCCGCCCAGCAGGCGGAGCGCGACGCGAACCTCGTGAAGAAGCAGGCGCTCTGCGAGCGCGTGGAGGCCCTGGCCGGATCGACCGACTGGGTGAAGACCGCCGCCGCGATCCAGAGCGTGCAGGGCGAGTGGAAGACGATCGGTCCCGTGGCGCGCGGGCACGAGAAGGCCGTCTGGGAGCGCTTCCGGAAGGCGTGCGACGAGTTCTTCACGCGGCGGCAGCAGGACCTGAAGCAGCGCAAGGAGGAGTGGGCCGCCAATCTCGCTCGCAAGGAGGCGTTGTGCGCCAGCGCCGAGGAGCTGGCCGACTCGACCGACTGGGAGAGCACGGCCGCGCGGATCAAGCGGCTCCAGGCGGAGTGGAAGAGAGTCGGTCCTGTCCGCAAGTCGAAGTCCGACGCCCTCTGGCAGCGCTTCCGGACGGCGTGCGACCGTTTCTTCGAGCGCTACAAGCACCGCGACCAGGTCGAGTTGCAGGAGAAGGCGGTCGTGCGGGAGACGTTGGTCCGGGAGCTCGAGGCGCTGACAACGCCGGAGTCGACCAATGGCGGCCCTGACAACCTGTACCAGACCCTGTTACAGGCACGGGCGCGATGGCAGCAGGCTCCTGAGCTGCCGCGCGCGATCCAGCAGGATCTGGCGGCCAGATACCACCAGGCGGTTGCGCGGATCGTCTCCGCGTGGCCTGCGGCCTTCGCCGGCACCGACCTCGATCCCGAAGCCACGCGCAAGCGAATGGAGCGGCTGCTCGCGAAAGTGGAGGAATTGGCCTCTGCGCATGCGGGTCGTCCCGCCAATCTTTCCCCGGCGGAGCTCCTGGCGCAGCAGTGGCGTGATCGCCTCGCGGCCAACACCATCGCCGGAGGCGGCGCCCGCGTCGCCGAGACCGAGGAGTCGCGCTGGCGCGCGATCGAGCAGGAAGTTCGCGCCGTCCAGGCGCAGTGGATGCGGCTCGGGCCCGTCCCGCCGCACGTCGCCGGTCCGCTCAACGAGCGGTTTCAACGGGCCTGCCGGAGGTTTTTCGACGAACGCCGGCGCGCGTCGTAGCGCCTTTTGAACGTTCAGCCTTCGAGGTAGGTGTACCCGTGGAGGCCGTCCTCGTAGAAGCGGAGGAGCCGGCCGGCGGCCTCGTTGTCGATGCGCCCCTCTCTGACGGCTGTCTCGACGTCGGTGCGCATCTTTCCTAGCAGCAGCTCTGAATCGAACTCGACGTAGTCGAGCACCTCGCGGACCGTGTCGCCCTTGACGAGCGCATCGAGCTTGGCCGCGCCCCGCTCGTCGAAGCTGACGTGCACGGCGTGCGTGTCGCCGAAGAGGTTGTGCAGGTCGCCGAGGATTTCCTGGTAGGCCCCGACGAGGAACACGCCGAGGTAGTACGGGTCCCCGTTCACGGTGTGGAGCGGCAGCGTCTTCTTGACGTCCCGGCGATCGACGAACCGATCGAGCTTGCCGTCTGAATCGCACGTGATGTCGCCAAGAACGGCATACTTCGTCGGCTTCTGGTTCAGCCGATGGATCGGCATCACCGGGAAAATCTGCTTGATGGCCCAGCTGTCGGGAATCGACTGGAAGAGCGAGAAGTTGCAGAAGTAGGTGTCCGACATCTGCTCGTCGAGGTTCTGCAGATCCTCCGGCACCTCGGCCATCGTCTGCGTAATGCGCTGCAGCTTGGTGCAGATCGCCCAGAACAGATTTTCCGCGATGCTGCGCTGAACGAGCGGCATGTAACCCGTATTGAAGAGGCTCAGCGCCATGTCGAGCGCCTGCTGGGCGTCGTGGAACGCTTCGAGGGCGTTGCGCTCCGTCACGTTGTGGTAGGTCTCGATCAGGTCCGCGACCGGCTGCTCCCACTCCAGATTCGGCGTTGTCGGGATCTGCTCGTCGCCGAACGCCGATACGCCAAGGACGTTGAAGACCAGCATGCTGTGATAGGCGACGACCGCGCGTCCACTCTCGGAGATGATGGTCGGGTGCGCCACGCCCGCCTCGTCGCACACGCTCTGGATGTGGTAGACGACGTCGTTGGCGTACTCCTCGAGCGTGTAGTTCATGCTCGACTCGAAGTTCGTCTGCGAGCCGTCGTAGTCCACGCCGAGTCCGCCGCCGACGTCGAGGTACCTCAGGCCCGCCCCGAGCTTGGCCAGCTCCGTGTAGACGCGGGCAGCCTCGTTGAGCGCGCCCTTGACGATCCGGATGTTGGTGATCTGGCTACCGAGGTGGAAGTGGAGGAGCCTGAGGCAATCCTGCATGCCCCGCAGCTTCAGCTCCTCGAGCCCCCGCATGATTTCGGTGACCGTCAGGCCGAACTTGGAACGGAAGCCGGCAGACGACTGCCAGCGGCCGCTGCCACGCGAGGCGAGCTTGACGCGCATGCCGATCTGCGGCCTCACGCCGAGCTTGTCGGCCGCGTCGAGGATCAGGCCGAGCTCGGTATATTTCTCGACGACGGGGATGATGTTCCGCCCGATCTGCTGGCCGATCATGGCGGTCTCGATGAACTCCGCGTCCTTGAACCCGTTGCAAATGATCGGTGTCGCGTTGTCGGCCAGCGCCACAACGGCGAGCAGTTCGGGCTTCGAGCCAGCCTCGAGGCCGAAGTTGAACGGCCTGCCAAAGTTCAGGACCTCCTCGACCACCTGACGCTGCTGGTTGACCTTGATCGGATAAACGCAGCTGTACCCACCCTGGTACTGGTGCTGGGCAATGGCGCCCTGAAAGGCTGCGTGAATGTCAGCCAGGCGGTGCTTCAGGATGTCGGTGAAGCGGAGGAGGACAGGGAGGCCGATCCCCCGGAGCTGCAGACGATCGACCAGCTCCTTGAGGTCGATCGCTCGCGAGGGCTCTTTTGTCGGGTGGGCCTGCAAGTGGCCGAGGTCGTTGACGGAGAAGTAGCCCTTGCCCCATCGGCCGACCTCGTAGAGCTCGCTGGCGTCGTGGACGCTCCACGCTCGCGTCGTCGACGTCACGACGCTCGGCAGTGGACGTCCATTCGTCAGAGTGCTCATGCCTCCAGCCATGATAAACGTTATCGGCCGTCTGTCTCAGAACTTTGTTGCGGCAGACACGGCTCCCGCACTACCAACCTGACCGCGGGACGCGTCACAATGTCCTCGTCCCATGACTCAGCGCGTGCCAGCCATCCGGGTTCTCCTGCTTCCGAAGGACACCAACGCGCACGGCACTATCTTCGGCGGCGTGATCCTGTCGAACATCGACCTCGCGTCGGCGATCGAAGCGCGGAAGACCGCTGCGCACCGGTTCGTGACCCGGGCCATGCGCGAGGTGGAGTTCCACCAGCCCGTGTACGTGGGCGATATCGTGGATTTTTTCACCGAAACCGTGCGGATCGGCCGGACGTCGGTGACCGTCAAGGTGTGGGTCGAGGCCGAGCGGTGGGGCAACCCGCCGGCCGCGGCGGGCGCCACGGGGCACGGCGAACGGGTCAAGGTGACCGAGGCGGAAGTCGTCCTCGTGGCCGTGGACGGCGAGGGCCGGCCCGTGCCCGTCAGGCCGGATGGTGGATAGTGGATAGTGGACCAACCACCGACCGACCATGAAGTGGATCAGCAGCCGGGGCGGATCGCCGCCAATTTCCTTCATCGACGCCCTCTTCGCTGGGACGGCTCCCGACGGCGGCCTGTACATGCCGGAGCGGCTCGACCCGCTGCCGCGCGGGACGGTCGAGAGACTTCGAGGCGCCGGGATCGTCGAGACAGGGACCACCATCGGTGCCCACCTCCTGGCCGACGAGATCACGCCCGAGGCGCTCGCACCGCTCGTCAGGGACGCTCTGAACTTCCCGATTCCCCTGGTGCAGGTGGCCGAGCGGACGTGGGTGCTCGAGCTCTTCCACGGACCCACCATGGCGTTCAAGGACGTGGGCGCGCGAGTGCAGGCGCGGCTCCTTCACCATTTCACCGACGGGACCCCCCTCACGATTCTCGTCGCCACTTCCGGCGACACTGGGAGCGCCGTGGCGCAGGCGTTTTACCGGGTGCCGGATGCCCGGGTGGTGGTGCTCTACCCCGAGGGGAAGGTCAGCGACGTCCAGGAGGCCCAGATGGCGTCTCTGGGCGAGAACGTGTCGGCGCTGGCCGTGCACGGGACCTTCGACGACTGTCAGCGGCTCGTCAAGCAGGCGTTTGCCGACGATCGCCTGCGCCAACATGTCTGGCTGACCCCCGCCAATTCCATCAACCTGGGCCGGCTCCTGCCGCAGGTGTTCTACTACTTTGTCCTGTCGTCTCTGGCCGGGCCGGACGGCTCGCCGGCTCCCGGTCCTATCGTCTCGGTGCCCAGCGGCAACTTCGGAAACCTGACGGCCGGCCTGATCGCGAAGCGGATCGGCCTGCCGATTGCCCGGTTCGTCGCGGCCACTAACGTCAACGACGCTGTCCCTGCATATCTGGCGTCCGGCCTCTACGAGCCTCGTCCCTCCATTCGGACCGTGGCCAACGCGATGGACGTCGGGGCCCCGAGCAACTTCGAGCGCGTCCAGGCGCTCTACGGCGGCGACCTGGCGGCGCTGCGCCGTGACGTCGCCGGTTTTGCGGTGTCCGATGACCGGGTGACCACCGAGATAGGCCGCGTTTACCGGGAGCACGGGTACCTGATGGACCCGCACACGACAATCGCATGGCTGGCGCTCCGGGATTTCCAGGCGAAGCAGCCGGGTGTCGGCGTGTTCCTGGCCACCGCGCATCCCGCCAAGTTCCGCGAGATCGTCGAGCCGGCCATTGGTGAGCGCGTCGAGCTTCCGGCGCCGCTTGCCGAGGCGCTTGCCAGACCGCGGCAGTCGACGTCGATGCCGGCCGAGTACGGGGCGCTCGAGGAGTTCTTGAGGGCATGAGTTACCGCCCTCAAGCAGGACAGCTGCCGGAACGAGGCGCGATACCGGCGACCTACACGTGGGACCTGAGTCACATCTGCGCGAACTGGGACGAGTGGCAGGCGAGTTACCGTCGCCTCGACGAGGCGATTGAATCGTTCACGGCCAGGCAGGGGACGCTGGCCGGCGGGACCGACGCCCTCCTCGGTGCGTTCCGCGCGATGGACGAGATGGGCGCCCTCAGCTACCTGGTGTGGTATTACGCGTCGCTGCGCTACGACGAAGACCAGCGCGACAACGAGATCAACGCCCGGCGTCAGCAGGTGCAGATCCTCTTCGCCCGCCAGCAGCAGTCCACCTCGTGGTTCAACCCCGAGCTGCTGGCCATTCCCCTCGAGACGATTCGCGGATGGATGTCGGCGCGCCCCGACCTTGCCGTGTACCGCTTCGCCATTGAAAGCCTGTTCCACGACCAGGAGCACGTCCTCGACGAACGGGGTGAGCGGCTGCTGTCGTATGCGGCCCGGTCCGGGAGTGTGCCGCACGACAGCTACTCGGCGCTGACCACCGCCGACATGACGCCACCGGTTGTCACGCTTGCCGTCGGCGATCGCGTCACGCTCAGCTACGGGCAGTACCGCGCACTGCTCGAGACCAATCGGAACCAGGCGGATCGAGTCGCGGCCTATCGTGCCTTCCACGGCGTCTACGCGGGCAACCGCAATACCTACGCCGCGCTCTATAACGGCGTGCTCCAGCGCGACTGGTTCCACGCCAGGGCCCGCGGCTATGCCACGACGCTCGACGCCGCGCTGCACGGCAACGACATTCCCCCTTCCGTCGTCGAGACGCTCATCGCGGTCACGAAGGAGGGCATCGGCCCGCTCCAGCGGTACCACAGGCTGCGCCGCCGGGTGCTTGGGCTCGACCGCTACCACCTGGCCGACGTGTTCATTCCACTCGTCGAGCACGATCGGCGCTACGGCTACGATCAGGTCGCATCGTGGATCGTGGACTCGGTGGCGCCGCTCGGAGCCGGGTATCAACAGGGCGTGCGCGACGCCTTTGCCGGCCGGTGGATCGACGTGTTCGAAAACATGGGCAAGCGCAGCGGCGCCTACTCTGCGCCCGTGTACGGCGCGCACCCCTACATGCTGCTCAACTACAACGAGACACTCGACGCGGTGTTTACTCTCGCTCACGAGATGGGCCACTCGATGCACACGCTCCTGGCGCATCAGGCCCAGCCGTTCGTCTACGCGGGGTATACGATCTTCGTGGCCGAGGTCCCCTCGACGCTGAGCGAAGCGCTCTTCCTGGACTACATGCTCGAGCGCGCCGACAGCGGCGAGCAGCGGGCGGTGCTGCTGCAGCACGCGATCGACAGTATCGCCAGCACGTTCTACACGCAGGTGATGTTCGCGGACTTCGAGCTCCAGGCGCACCGGCTCGTCGAGCAGGATCGGCCGATCACGGCGGAAGTGCTGAGCGGCATCTACGCCACGCTGCTTCGCGAGTACTACGGAGATGTCATCGACGAGGAGCCGTTGTCGTCGATCACGTGGGCGCGCATTCCGCACTTCTTCAGCACGCCCTACTACGTGTACCAGTACGCCACCTGCTTTGCCTCGACCGCGCGCCTGATGCAGGATCTACGCGATGGGGACAGCTCCACGCGTGCCGGCGCTGTCGAACGGTACTTGACGCTGCTGCGCGCCGGGGGCAGCGACTATCCGATGAATCTGCTCGCGCGCGCCGGCGTCGATCTCCGCCAGCCCGACACGGTTCGAGCCGTGGCGACGGAACTGGAAAAGCTGGTGTCCAGCCTGGAAGGAGAGCTGGGATGATGTTGACCGGAGGACTGTATGGTGCGTAGTTCACGTGTCGTCCGCGTCGCGCTCGCGCTCGTCCTCGTGTCGCTGACCTATGCGCCGGGCAACTCGCAGCAGCCTGCGAGACCGGAAGGTCGGGGAAGCGCGTGGGTCGTTCCGCGCACGGCCGACGGCCGGCCGGATCTTCAGGGCGTCTGGGAGAACAACAGCGCGACGCCTCTCGAACGGCCGCGCCAGCTAGCCGATAAACCGCGCCTCTCGGATAAGGAGCTCGAATCGTTCAAGCTTCGCGCCGCCAGGCTCTTCGGGCCCGAGCAGGACGCCATCTTCGGGGACGGGCTGTATCTCGCCTTGCTGGCCGACGCGACTCCTCCGGGACTTGGCGCGACCGGGACATACAGCCAGAACTGGCTGCCCGATCGGTACTTCGAGCACCGAACCTCCTTGATCGTGGATCCGGCAGACGGGAAGCTGCCGCCACTGACGCCAGCCGGTGCCAAGCTGCGTGCGGCGGCCGCGGGACGGTTCGGACGAGTCGGCGCCTCGGCGCAGGATCTGTCACTCCAGGATCGCTGCATTCACTACGGGTTTCCGGACCTATTCGCGGCGTATATGAGCGTCTACCGGATCGTGCAGTCGCCGGAATTCGTGGCGATACAGATGGAAAAGATCCACGACGCGCGCATCGTCCCGCTGGACGGCCGGCCGCACGCCTCGTCCGCGCTGCGCCAGTTCCTCGGTGATTCGCGCGGCCGCTGGGAGGGAGATACCTTGGTGGTCGAGACCACGAACTTCCACCCCAAAGGCAATCCGATGGGCGGTTACTCCGTGCTCTCGGACGAGAACCTGCGCCTCATCGAGCGCTTCAGGCGCGTCGCCGACGACACCCTCGAGTACACGTTCACCGTGGACAACCCGACGATGTGGACGAAACCGTGGACGGCCGTCATCAACTGGAAGCGCTCGCGCGGCGAACTGCACGAATACGCCTGCCACGAGGGCAACTACAGCCTCCGGGGGATGTTGTCAGCCGCCCGGGCGGAGGAAGCCGGACGATAGCGCGGGGCAGGCCAGGAGAGGCCAATTCTGGCCAGAAACAGGGCTTGACCCGCGAACTTGACGCAGGCTGGTGGTCATGCGTATCATTTAATCCGGATTTACGGATATATGGTCGCACCCATCCTGGACCACATGACGGCGCTGTCGGACCCGACGCGCTGCCGTATGCTGCTCCTGCTCGAAAAGCACGAGCTCACGGTCTCCGAATTGTGTGCGGTTCTCCAATTGCCGCAGTCCACGGTCAGCCGCCACCTCAAGACGCTGGGCGACGACGACTGGGTGACGTCGCGGCGCGACGGCACCAGCCGCTTCTACACCATGCCGGTGGACGACCTCGATAGCGGCGCCGCGCGGCTGTGGCCGTTGATTCGGGAGCAGGTGCTCTCCACCAGAGGCGCGGAGCAGGACGAACGGCGTCTTCGCGGCGTGCTCGGCCGGCGGCGAGCCAAGTCGGAGGAGTTCTTCGCGTCGGCGGCAGGCGGCTGGGATCGGCTGCGCGGGGAGCTGTTCGGCGACGAGTTCTTCCTCTGGGCCGTGCTCGCGTTGATCGATTCGACTCTCACGGTCGGGGATCTTGGCTGCGGCACCGGGCAGCTCACCGAAACAGTCGCGCCATACGTCCGGCGCGTGATATCGGTTGACGGTTCGCGGGACATGCTCGAGGCTGCCAGGCAGCGATTGAGCAGTGCGACCAACGTGGACCTCAGGCGGGGCGAGCTCGAAAGCCTGCCGATTGAATCGGGCGAGCTGGACGTGGCAATGCTGTCGCTCGTCCTGCACTATTCGCCGGAGCCGCCTCGTGCGCTGTCGGAAGTCGGCCGCGTGATCAGGCCGGGCGGCCGGATCCTCGTCGTCGACATGCTGCCGCACGACCGCGAGGAGTATCAGCAGCAGATGGGCCACGTGTGGCTCGGGTTTTCGGAGACGCAGATCACGCGCTTGCTGACGGGCGCCGGCTTCGGCGACGTGCGCGTGCGGATGCTGCCGGTCGATCCTGACGCGAAGGGACCGGCGCTGTTCGCGGCAATGGCAACGAAACAGTAGGTGATCGCGCACGCTGAGGCGTGCGCTCTACATGGGCAGGGACAGGGTAGAGCGGTGGCTTCAGCCACCGCGTGGGAGATGAGCAATGGCAACAGCAGTAAGTGAAGTCCACGCATACGAGCTCGCGAAGCAGGCGGGCCGTGTTCCGTACAAGGTCGCAGATCTCGGGCTGGCGGAGTTCGGCCGCAAGGAGCTCAGGCTCGCCGAGGGCGAAATGCCCGGGTTGATGGCGATTCGCCAGCGCTACCAGGGCAAGAAGCCGCTCGAAGGCGCCCGGATCATGGGCAGCCTGCACATGACGATTCAGACCGGCGTGCTCATCGAGACGCTCGCGCTGCTCGGGGCGGATGTGCGCTGGGTGTCGTGCAACATCTTCTCGACGCAGGACCACGCCGCGGCGGCCGTCGTCGTCGGCCGGCCGGAGTCGGGCGGTACCGTGCAGAACCCGAAGGGCGTTCCCGTGTTTGCGTGGAAGGGCGAGACGCTCGACGAGTACTGGTGGTGCACGGTCGAGGCGCTGGTGTGGCCAGACGGCAAAGGGCCGTCACTCATCGTTGACGACGGCGGCGACTCGACGCTGTGGGTGCACAAGGCCGCCGAGTTCGAGAAGGCCGGCAAGGTGCCCGCGTTCAATCCCGACAAGGATCCCGAGGAGTGGGGCGTCATCCTCAAGTTCCTCAACGAGGAGCTGAGCAAGAACCCCGGCAAGTGGACCGCGATCGCCAAGGGCATCCGCGGCGTCAGCGAAGAGACGACCACCGGCGTGCATCGTCTGTATGAGATGCAGAAGAAGGGCACGCTGATGTTCCCGGGCATCAACGTCAACGACTCGGTGACCAAGAGCAAGTTCGACAACATCTACGGCTGCCGTCACTCGGTCATCGACGGTCTGAACCGCGCCACCGACGTCATGCTCGGCGGCAAGGTCGCCGTGGTGTTCGGCTTCGGCGAAGTGGGCAAGGGCTGCGCCGAGGCATTGCGCGGTCAGGGCTGCCGCGTGGTCGTCACCGAGATCGATCCGATCTGCGCGCTGCAGGCGGCGATGCAGGGCTACGAGGTGAAGACGATGGAGGACGTGGTCAGCACGGCCGACATCTTCGTCACCGCGACCGGCAACTTCAACATCGTCACCGCCGAGCACATGTCGAAGATGAAGGACAAGGCCATCGTCGCCAACATCGGCCACTTCGACAACGAGATCGACATGGCCGGCCTTGCCAAGGTGAAGGGCGTCAAGCGGATCAACATCAAGCCGCAGTACGACGAGTGGGTCTTCCCGGACGGCCACAGCGTGATGATCCTGGCGGAGGGCCGCCTGATGAACCTCGGGTGCGCGACCGGTCACCCGAGCTTCGTGATGTCGTCGTCGTTCACCAACCAGGTGCTGGCGCAGCTCGAGCTCCAGGCCAACGCCGAGAAGTACGGCAAGACGGTGACGATGCTGCCCAAGAAGCTGGACGAGGAAGTGGCGCGGCTGCACCTCGATCAGCTCGGCGTCAAGTTGACGAAGCTCTCGAAGGAACAGGCCGACTACCTCGGCGTGCCCGTCGAGGGACCGTACAAGCCGGAGCACTACCGCTACTAGTTAGTGGTTGGTGGTTAGTGAGGGGGCCGGTCCTTTGGGACCGGCCCTTTTCTTTTCCTCTGCCCCTGCC
>DASTDQ010000883.1:0-2041 GCA_035710305.1 Vicinamibacterales bacterium
GCCAGAACAGCAGAAGCAGCGCGAGGCTGCTGGCCAGCACATAGGTGCTCCGCTCGGCCGCTGCCGGAATCACGCGAAGCAGGAGGCGCTTGAACGCCGGCCGCGCCATCACGCTGTGCTGGACGGCGAAAAGGCTCAGCAGGCCCAGGTTGATCAGGAGCGCCGTTGCGAAGGGCGCCGTCGGCATCGAGTCCAGGGACTTGGGCACGACGAGATTCCCGACGAATCCGACGGCATAGAGATAGGTCACACCGAACAGGGCGTAGGCAATCAGCCCGTACGCGAACACGAGAATTCTGCTCATCACTGCCTCCATTCGTTAGCAGCCGGTCGGCGGCCGGCCGCCGCAGGCAAGGCAACGGCTGTGCCCGCCGCGCGGCGCCGCTAACGTTTGCGTTGTCACGATGTTGAAGACGAGCGAGGCTGACGGAGGAGCTGTCGAACTGTCGAATATTGGGCAGTTCGACAGCGGGAAGGTACAATTCAGCGTTCGAAGCTCGTTGTTCGCGGTACTCTTCCAGTTGATACGGCCCACTAGTCTCGCTGATGGATCAACGTTACATCCGCAATTTTTCGATCATCGCGCACATCGACCACGGCAAGTCGACGCTGGCGGATCGCTTCCTGGAGATCACCGGCGCGCTTCAGGCGCGCGAGATGGAGGCGCAGGTTCTCGACGCGATGGACCTCGAGCGTGAGCGCGGCATCACGATCAAGGCCCATCCGGTCCGCTTGAACTACACCGCGAGCGACGGCCAGCAGCACGTGCTGAACCTGATCGACACGCCAGGCCACGTCGATTTCAGCTACGAGGTGACACGGTCGCTGGCGGCGTGCGAAGGGGCGCTGCTGCTGGTCGATGCCTCGCAGGGCGTCGAGGCACAGACGCTCGCCAACGCCTACCTCGCGGTCGACAACAACCTCGAGATCATCCCCGTCATCAACAAGATCGACCTGCCGAGCGCACAGCCGGACGAATGCAAGCGCCAGCTCGAGGAGATCATCGGCCTCGACGCCTCGGGCGCGATCCTGGCGAGCGCGAAGGAGGGCACCGGCACTCGCGAGATTCTCGAGGCGATCGTGGCGCGCGTCCCTCCGCCCACCGGCGATCCGGCGGCGCCGCTCAAGGCGCTGATCTTCGATTCCTGGTACGACGCCTACCGCGGCGTGGTCATCGTCGTACGCGTGATCGACGGCGTGCTCAGGGCGAAGCAAAAGGTCCGCCTGATGGCGATGGGGCAGGAGTACGAGGTGGACGAGCTGGGCGTGTTCTCGCCGAAGGCCACGCCGGTCGACGAGCTGAGCGTCGGCGATGTCGGCTTCATCGTGGCCAACATCAAGCGCGTCTCCGACGCCAAGATCGGCGACACGGTCACCGAATCGGCCAGGCCCACCCCGGAGCCCTTTCCCGGCTTCAAGGAGCTGAAGCCGATGGTCTTCGCCGGGCTGTACCCGGTGGAGGGCCACAAGTACACCGAGCTTCGAGAGGCGCTCGAGAAGCTGAGGCTGAACGACGCGTCGTTTTTCTACGAGCCGGAAACGTCGGCGGCGCTGGGCTTCGGCTTCCGGTGCGGCTTTCTCGGGCTGCTCCACATGGAGATCGTCCAGGAACGCCTCGAGCGCGAGTACGACATGGACCTGGTGACGACGGCGCCAGGCGTGTTGTATCGGGTGACGACGACCGACGGCGAGGTGCAGGAGATCGACAGCCCGGCCAAGCTGCCGGATGCCGGCCGTATCGCCAAGCTCGAGGAGCCGGTCATCACGGCGATGATCCTGACTCCGTCCGAGCACGTCGGCGCCATCCTGCAGCTCTGTCAGGACAAGCGCGGCGTGCAGAAATCGCTGGAATATCTGGCGGCCGATCGCGTCCTCATCACCTACGAGCTGCCGTTCAACGAGGTGGTGCTCGACTTCTACGACAAGCTCAAGACCATTTCCCGCGGCTACGCGTCGCTCGACTATCATGTGACGGGGTACTGGCCGTCTCCGTTGGTCAAGCTCGACATCCTCGTGAACGGCGACCCGGTCGATGCGCTGT
>DASTDQ010000884.1:0-6186 GCA_035710305.1 Vicinamibacterales bacterium
GTATCAGCAGGCCGGAGTGCCGCTGCTCGTCTTCGCGGGCAAGGAGTACGGATCGGGATCGTCACGCGACTGGGCCGCCAAGGGCACGTTCCTGCTCGGCGTGAAGGCGGTGATTGCCGAGTCGTTCGAGCGCATCCACCGGAGCAACCTCGTGAACATGGGCGTCCTGCCGCTCGAGTTCAAGCCGGGCGCAAACGCCGCCTCGCTCGGGATCACGGGGACCGAGGAGTTCACGCTGCGCGGCGTCGCCCAGGGCCTGAAGCCTCGCGGCGACATCCGGGTCATCGCCAGGAGTTCCGACGGATCAACGCGCGAGTTCCCGGCGACCGTGCGCATCGATACACCAGAGGAACTCGTCGCCTTCCAGCACGGCGGGATTCTTCCTTACGTAGTCCGACAACTCGTCTCGCGCACGTGAAGTGCTAGGTCAAAGAGCAAGAGGCAATGTCCGGCGAGCTGGCTTGCATTGGTCATCGCGAATCCCGGTTCCGGTGGCCGGACCGCGCTGCGATGGCATTCGCGGCCGCCTGACGCTCGGGTCGCGCCCTGCGTCGCTACGCGACGGACGAAGTACGTCGGGCAACGAGCTGCGATTCGAGCGGCGCTCAACCTCGCTGATCCCCTGGGCCTTCTCGCGCGGTCAGGCGCATCGAGTCGGCCACCTCCACATAAGGGATTGCGCCATGCCCAACGCAAGTCAGCTCTCCGGACCTGCTCTATTGCGTTCTGGACCCATATCCGGAGCTCAGTTGTGTGTGGAATGGCGGCAAGCCCTTCGAGGCGACGCGATCAGCGAAGGGGTAAAAACGTGCTGGAGGCTCGCCGCGCGGCGAAGGCGTGGCCACCAGGTAGGAAGATAAACGTGTGCCGACGGGAGTGCCGGAAGCACGTGTTTTCCGCGTTGTCTCGCGGGCTTGCCCGACGTTCCATACACAACTGAGCTCCGTTCTAGTGCCGTTCAGTTCTCCGTTGGCCGCTCGATGCGGTCGATGACGAGCACTTCGACGGGGATGCGCGTGGATTCGAGCCTGAGTCCGAGCTGCTCCTGCAGCGCCGTGAAGACCGACGGCGGCGCGTCGCCGGGCGCGGGCGCGTCAGGGCCCGCGGGTTCAGGCGAGGCGCGAGAGAACTGGAAGTTGACGCGATACGAGCCGCTCAGGCCGGTCTTGTCAACGACAGGACGTCCCGCCATCGATCGCAGCATCGGGGCGAGCGACGCCAGCGTCGTGTCTCCCTCGAAACGGTCGAAGCCGAAATTGAAGCCGCAGGTCGGCACCGCCCCATCTCTTGAAAAGACGGCCACGGGCGGCGGCGGCGGCTGGCCTGCGGCCTTTGCGGCTTCGGCGTCAGCCCGCCGCGCGGCTGCGCGCGCCGCGCAGTCGACCTCCGAAGGCTTCAGCCCCGGACCCAGCCTGCCGTCCGTGTGGGCGAGGACGAGGTTGAAGGCCGGCTGCTCGCGGGTTTCGTAGTGCGCGGACAGCTTGAAGCGGTCGGCGAGCATTGCGCGCACCATATCGCGCCGTTCGTCCTGACTCGGGTTCGGCCGCCCAGGCACCGGCGTGGCCGCCACATCGTAGCGTTCCGATGAGGCCCAGTCAGGAAGCCCGATGCTGTCCAGTGTCGATCCCTGGTATGCCCGCCCGAGGATCGTCCGCACCGACACGTTGACCATCCTGAGGCTGCCGTCCGGCGGCTGGCTGATGCTGCTGTCCCCCGACTCCGTCGTGTTGCGTTTGACCGACACGACCTCGAAGGCGGGCGCCGTCGTGGGCGACGAGGGCGACTGAGCCGCGGATGCACTCGTCACCGCCGCGGTCATGACGAAAAATGAAATTGCCCGTCGATTCATTGGAGGATGCGCGATGCCGCCGATCATACGGCCGATCGGTGTACAGTGATCCATATGACACGCCGCGTCGTCGCAGTCGTGTCGTTCGCACTGGCCTGCACGGCGTCGTTGGCCGCCGGCCAGCGCTCCGCCCCGGCCGCCGCACCTCGTCCATCGCCCACGGCGCCTCCGTCGTTACGCCCGCCCGCTCCCGCTCCGGCTTTCAGGTCGGGGCTGATTCTCCGGGGTCCGGCCGATCCGTTGCGGCCGCTGTCTCCGTTTCGAGGCCCGGGCAGGGGAGTGCTCCTTCCGGGGTTCTATTACGGATGGGGCTGGAATTTCACGCCGATCTATTTCGACGGATCGGTGGTGGCGACGCCGCTGCCCGCCGATGCGCCCACGGGCGGCCTTCAGCTCGACGTCACGCCCTGGCGCTCTCGCGTGTATCTCGACGGCGAGTACGTGGGACAGGTGGAGAACTTCAAGGGCTACTACAAACACCTCACGGCGCCAGCCGGGCCGCACCAGATCGTCATCGTCGAAGACGGGTACCTGCCGCTCGTCCTCGACGTTCTGATCGCACCCGGACAGACGACGACGTACCGCGGGACGCTGAACGAAGCGCCAGGCCGGTAGCGTGGGTCTCCACTGCAACGATCGCACCTGAACGTGCCAACGGCTCCCTCATCATGAGCCGCACAACAGTTCCAATCGCGTAGAATCCCGGCTGTGGCGCTCGCTCAGGGCACCCGCCTTGGCCCGTACGAAATCACCTTCCAAATCGGTGTGGGCGGGATGGGGGAAGTGTATCGTGCGATCGACACCAACCTCGGACGCGAGGTGGCGATCAAGGTACTGCCCGAATCGTTTGCACAGGACGGGGACCGGCTGGCACGCTTCGAGCGCGAGGCGAAGACGCTCGCGTCCCTGAATCACCCCAACATCGCCATCGTCCACGGCTTCGAGAAGTCGTCGGGCATGAACGGCCTCGTGATGGAGCTCGTCGAGGGCCCAACGTTGGCCGAACGCATTACCGAGGGGCCCGTCCCGATTGAGGAAGCGCTCGCGATTGCGAAGCAGATTGCTGAAGCCCTTGAATCCGCGCACGAGCGGGGGATCGTCCACCGGGATCTCAAGCCGGGCAACATCAAGCTGCGACCGGACGGAACGGTGAAGGTGCTGGACTTCGGGCTGGCGAAGGCGATGGAGCCGGCGATCGCGATGTCGCCTGGTCTTTCGCACTCACCGACGATCACGACGCCCGCGATGACGCAGGCCGGGCTCATCCTGGGCACGGCGGCCTACATGTCGCCCGAGCAGGCCCGCGGCAAACCGGTTGACAGGCGCGCCGATATCTGGGCCTTCGGGTGCGTGCTCTATGAGATGCTGACCGGGCAGCGGGCGTTTGGTGGCGAGGACGTCACGGTCACTCTGGCGCGGGTCGTCGAACGGGAGCCGGACCTCGACCTGCTGCCCCCTGACACGCCGGCGCGAGTTCGAAAGGCCGTGCGCGTCTGCCTCCGGAAGGATCCAAGGCAGCGAGGGGGCGACATCGCGGCCATCCGGCTGGCGCTCGAGGGGGCGTTCGAGACGTCGGCACCGCAGACGAGCGAACGCGTTCCCATTCCGCGCCCTCTCTGGCGCCGAGCGGCGCCACTTGCGGTTGTCACCACGATCGCCTTGGTATTGGCCTTCGTCGCTTTTCGACCCAATCCACTGCCGGAGGTGATGCGGTTCCAGATTCACGCGCCGCCAGGGAGCACGCTGCCACTGGGGACACCAGCCGTGTCGCCTGACGGGCACGCGCTGGCCTACGCGGTCAGCGATTCGACAGGTGTCACGCGGCTTCACGTGCGCCCGATCGATCGCGTCGAGACCCGGGTGCTCCCCGGTACTGAGGGAGCTGTGCACCCGTTCTGGTCTCCTGATGGGCGGTCGCTCGCCTTCCTCCCACTGCCCGGTCGTCAGCTCACTGTGATCGACGTCGAGGGCGGAGCGCCGCGCGTGGTTGCGAAGGAGGTCGGCAGCCCTTGGTCAGGAACCTGGAACCAGAACGGCGACCTCCTATACTGGCCGGCCGCCGTCACGATGCGGATCTCGGCCCAGGGCGGGACCCCCACGCCGGTCACGAGCCTGGATCAGCAGCGAGGCGAAACCCAAGTCCTGTTTCCTTTCTTTCTCCCCGACGGGGAGCGATTCCTGGTACGGGTCACGTCCCGAGACAGGTCTTCGATTCAACTTGCGATCCTCGGCACGATGGGACGCACGATGGTCGTCGACGATGTCGACAGCGCGCCCATCCTGGCCCCGTCGCCCGGAGGAAAGACCTATTTGTTGTACCTGCGCGCACCGGACCTGATGGCCCAGGAGTTCGACCAAACGTCGGGGAGCGTCCGAGGCGATCCCGCAGTGCTCGTGAGCAACATTGGACAGGTGGGAGCCCCGCCGGTGCATCCTGCTGTCGGGGTTTCGCCAAGCGGCATCCTCGCGTATCAGACCGGTGGAGTTCAGATCGGACGATTGACCTGGGTCGACCGATCGGGTACTGAAGTGGAGAAGCTGAGGGCGGAATCGACGTTCTTTTGGAACCCGCAGCTGTCTCCGGATGGGTCCCGAGCGGCGGGGTTTCGTTTCGATCCGTCATCGGGCGCCACAGACGTCTGGGTCACCGACCTGCAACGGGCATCGTCCACGCGAGTAACCTTTGGTAACGAGAACGAGAGCGATGCCGTGTGGTCGCCCGACAGCACACGCGTGGCGTTTCGGCGGCGAGGCGGCACGCGCGAGCCTGGCATCTTCGTCGTCGACGTTAATGGCGGCGGAAACGAACAACGACTGACGACAACGCCGGGCACGGTCACGTCATGGTCCCCGGGGGGTCGGTATGTACTCTACGACTTCCAAGGCAGGCTGACGCTGCTGCCCGTCATCGGAGACGAGAAGCCGGTTGACGTCGGGTCCCGCAACGGACGGTCACGTCACGGCCGGTTTTCACCGGACGGCAACTACATCTCGTTCACGTCCGATGAAACCGGGCGCGACGAGGTGTGGTTGCAAGCGATGCCCCCGGGCAAGGGAAGCTGGAAGGTCTCCGTCAATGGAGGAGTGGAACCGCGCTGGAGGAAGGACAGCAAGGAGATGTTCTTCGTGGCCCCGGACGGCGCTGTGATGGCGGTGGCAGTGAGAGCCGCCCATGCACTCCCGGTCGGCGTCCCTCAGGAGTTGTTTCGGCAGGAGTCGTTCCGGCTCGCGGGCTGGACCTCGACATTCGGCTACGACGTCCGCGCCGACGGCCAGTGGTTTCTGGTATCCGGACTCGGAGAAGGGGCCGATGACGCGCCGATCACGGTGGTTGTCAACTGGTGGGTGGAGCTGGAGTGAGTTGGAGTCTGGCCGAAGAGCCCGAGATCGCGGGCTGAATCTGCAGGAGCTGCGGCACGGACGCGTGATCGGCCTGCTCTCGCTCCTCCGACGTCGTCCTCCGTCGATCGCCGCGAGTCGCCGAACCAGGTAGGCGCCTTCCGAACTCGCTGAGGATCGTTTCGAGAACCGGCAGCATCATCCCGGCGCGTTTGGCCCGGATCACGAAATCCCACAGCGGCTCGAACTTCTTCCAGCCCGCCGCGTACGCCGCATGACGCAGGCCCGCGAGGAGGTCGTCGTGCGCCATCGCGCCGCGCGCGATCGAACGCCACCGGTAGAACTCGCGGTAGGCCCAGTGGTAGCCGCATTCGAGCTGATCGGCCGTCATGCGTGCGGGGCGGAACACGGCGTGCCGCGTGTCGTACAGATCCCAGTCGCCGGTCGTCAGGCGGCCCTGGTCCGCGATGCGGCGGTAGAGCGCCGTGCCCGGATAGGGCGTGAGAATGTGGAACGTGGCCGTTTCGATCCCGTGCTCGATGGCCCACTCGACGGTCCGCTCGAACACCGAGCCGTCGTCGCCATCCATCCCGAAGACGAAGCTCCCGTTGATCATCACGCCGAGATCGTGGAGGCGCGTGATCGCCGCGGCGTAGTCGCGGCGCATGTTCTGATACTTCCGCTGCTCGACGAGGTTGTCCGGGTTGAGCGTCTCGAATCCCACGAAGAGGCTGCGTAGTCCTGCTTCTACGGCCTTCTCGAGGAGGCCGGGCGCGAGCACGGCATTCACCGTGCCCGCGGCCTGCCAGAGACGCCCCATCCCCCGCATGCCGTCGAAGAGCGCGCCGGCGAACCGGCGATCGCCAAACAGGTGATCGTCGAGGAAGTACAGGTGCCGGCCGGGCAGCCGCTCGATCTCGGCCAGCGCGGCATCGACCGTCTGCGTGTAGAACGACCGGCCGCCTTCGAAGAACGCTTCCTTGTAGCAGAAGTCGCAC
>DASTDQ010000885.1:0-6529 GCA_035710305.1 Vicinamibacterales bacterium
GGAGCGCGGCACCGGCCTGAATCGGGCACGCACCAACCTGCGTCGGACCACTCGCACGCGCACGGACAGGGATCGGGTTCGCACCTGCATGACGCCCCTCCCGCAATGGCGCTCGCCCTGCTGGTCCTTGCAATCGGGTCCGTCGCGGCCGGGTGGGTCGGGTTTCCGCACGCGCTGGGAGGGCACAACCAGATGCACGCGTGGCTCGAGCCGGCGTTCGAGGCGCGGGCCGAATTAGCGGCGGTGGCGGCGGCGGCCGCGGAAGGAGCGCCGACGCAAGGAGAGGCCGCCGCGGACGCTGCGGCGCACGAAAGCCTCGAACTCACGCTCATGGTGTTCTCGAGCGTCGTGGCCGGCATCGGCATCCTGCTCGCCTACGTCATGTGGGTGAGGCGGCGCGACGTGCCCGAGGCGTGGGCCCGCCGGTTTGGCGGCGTCTACCAGACGCTGCTGAACAAGTACTACGTGGACGAAGCCTACGACGCGACGATCGTGCAGCCGATCGAGGCCGCCTCGCGCGAGGGGCTGTGGCGATGGTTCGACGTCAAGGTGATCGACGGCGCCGTCAACGGCACGGGCGCCATCGTGGACGGCGGCGCGTCGCTGCTTCGGCGCCTGCAGACCGGTTCGGTCCGCGCGTATGCGGGCTCGCTCTTCATCGGGGTCGTGATGATCCTCGGCTATTACCTGTGGCGGTAGACGAATGCTGACCCTTTCCTGGGCCGTGCCGCTTGCGGGCGCGCTGCTTCTTCTCCTCGTCGGCAACGCCGACGGGCGTCGCAACGTGCTCGTCCGGTGGCTGGCGCTCGCCGTGTCGCTCGCGACCTTCGGCGTCACGCTCGCACTCTGGATCGGATTCGACTCGTCCTCGGCCGAGTTCCAGTTCGTCGAGCGCGTGCCGTGGATTCCGGCGTTCGGCATCGACTACTACATCGGCATCGACGGCATCAGCCTGATGCTCGTCGTGCTGACCGGCTTCCTCACGCCGATCGCGCTGCTGTCGTCGTGGGAGTCGATCGACCGGAAGGTCAAGGAGTTCTCGATCTTCATGCTGGCCCTCGAGGCCGCGATGATCGGCGTCTTCGTCTCCCTCGACCTGTTCCTCTTCTACGTCTTCTGGGACGCGATGCTCGTCCCGATGTACTTCCTCATCGGGATCTGGGGGTACGACCAGCGCATCTACGCCGCGGTCAAGTTCATGCTCTACACGATGGCGGGCAGCGTCCTCATGCTCGTCGCCATCCTGGGCCTGGCCTACATGCACAGCGAGGCCACGGGCAGCTACAGCTTCGACCTGATGAAGCTGTACGCGCTCGAGATCGCGCCGGAGACGCAGCGCTGGCTCTTCCTGGCCTTCACGGTCGCCTTCGCGATCAAGGTGCCGCTCTTCCCGTTCCACACCTGGCTGCCCGATGCGCACGTCCAGGCTCCCACGGCGGGCTCCATCATCCTGGCCGGAGTGCTCCTGAAGATGGGAACCTACGGCCTCGTGCGCTTCTCGTTCCCGCTGTTTCCGGCCGCGGCTGCCGAGTTCGCTCCCTGGCTCGCGCTGCTCGCCGTGATCGGCATCGTCTACGGCGCGCTGGTCGCCATGGTCCAGCCGGACATGAAGAAGCTGGTGGCGTACTCGTCGGTCAGCCACCTGGGGTTCGTCGTGCTGGGCATCAGCGCGATGAACGTGCAGGGGGTGCAGGGGGCGGTATACCAGATGCTGGCGCACGGCGTCAGCACGGGCGGACTGTTCCTCGTCGTCGGCATGCTGTCGGACCGCCGCCACACGCGCCTGATCTCGGAGTTCGGCGGATTGAAGCAGCCGATGCCGCGGCTGACCGCGGCGTTCCTCGTCATCACGCTCGCCTCGATCGGCATGCCGGCGCTCAACGGGTTCGTCGGCGAGTTCCTGACGATGGTCGGGGCGTTTCTGTGGGATCCGAGGTTCGTGGTGCCGGCCGGCCTTGGGGTGATCCTGTCGGCCGTGTACATGCTGTGGATGTTCCAGCGCGTGTATCTGGGCACCGTGACGCACGAGGAGAACGCGACGCTGCACGACCTCACACCGCGCGAGGCGGCCAGCGTCATTCCGCTGTGCGCGATGGCGATCCTGATGGGCGTGCTTCCCTCGATGTTTCTCTCACCGATGGAGCCGGCCGTTCAGCGACTGGTGACGCAGGTGGAGGCGGCTCAACCTTCGAGAGTGGAGAATTCTGCGGGTCAACGGGCAAAGGGTGGCCTGTGACATGTTGAGCCAGATAGACGCCATCGTCCCGATGCTCTGTGTCACGCTGGCCGCCCTCGCCTCGATGGGCGCAGAGGCCTTCCGTGCCAGGGACGAGCGCATGCCCATCGGCAGCCTCGGCGTGGTGGGCCTGCTCGGCGCGGCCGCGTCGGCCGTGCTGCTGTGGGACCGCCGTGCCGAGAGCTTCGGTGTCATCGTCGCGGACAATTTCGGCCTGTTCGTGACGATCGTGCTGGCGGTCGTCGGCGTGCTGACCATTCTCTTCTCGTCGCAGGTGCTCGAGCGCGACGGGATCCCCTCGGGCGAGTACTACGCGCTCATGCTGTTTTCGATCGTCGGCATGATCATGATGGCGACGGCGACCGACCTGCTCGTCATCTTCGTCGCGCTGGAGATTCTGTCGCTGGCGGTGTACGTGCTCACGGCCATCCGCCGCGATCACCTGCCGGGGACCGAGGCCGCCTTCAAGTACTTCCTGCTCGGCGCCTTCTCGAGCGCGTTCTTCCTGTACGGCATCGCGTTCACCTACGGCGTCACCGGCAGCACGAGGCTCGACGCCGTCGGGTCCTACCTGTCGGCCCAGTCCATGAGCGGCAACCTGCTGATCCTGCTGGCCGTCGCGATGCTGCTCGTCGGGTTTGCGTTCAAGATCTCCGCCGTCCCGTTCCACATGTGGACGCCGGACGCCTACGAGGGAGCGCCCGCGATCGTCGCCGGGTTCATGTCCACCGGCGTGAAGGCGGCGGCGTTTGCCGCCTTTGCGCGCGTGTTCCTCTCGGCGTTCGAGCCGTTCAAGGCCGACTGGGGCCCGGTCGTCTCCATCGTGGCCATCGCGACGATGACGCTCGGCACGGTCGTGGGAGTGGCTCAGAGCAACCTGAAGCGGATGCTCGCCTACTCGAGCATCGCCCACGGCGGCTACCTGCTCGTCGGCCTCGTCGCGGCGAACCAGGTGGGGAAGGCCGCGATCCTGTTCTACCTGCTCGCGTACTCGGTGACCAACCTCGCGGCCTTCGGCGTCATCTCGATGCTCGGCTCGCGCGAGAACGGCAACGACAGCCTTCGCGACTACGCCGGGTTGTGGCATACGCGTCCGGCCCTCGCCGCGCTCATGACCGTGTGCCTGCTCTCGCTCGGCGGCCTGCCGCCGACGGCGGGCTTCATCGGCAAGTGGTACATCTTCAGCGCCGCCGTCAGCGCCGGCTACTACGGGCTGGCGATCATCGGCGTGCTGACCAGCGTGATCTCGGTTTTCTTCTACCTGCGCGTCGTCGTGATGATGTACATGGCCGAACGCGGCGGCGCGCCGGCCCCGGCCCCCGTCAGCGGCGTCGGCATTGCGGTGCTTGCCCTTTCGACGGCGGCCATCATCTTCCTGGGAATCCTGCCCGCGCCGGTCCTCGATCTGGCAGCCGCCTCGATCTCGACGATCTTCTAGAGCGGAGCTCAGTTGTATGTGGACTGTCGGCAAGCCCGCGAGCCGACGCGGAAAAAACGTGCTTCCGGCACTCCCGTCGGCACACGTTTACCTTTCTTGCTAGTGGCCACGACCTCGCCGCGCGGCGAGCCTCCAGCACATTTTTATCCGATCGCTCGTCGCGTCGGCTCGAAGGGCTTGCCGCCATTCCACACACATCTGAGCTCCGGATACTGCTACGACCACGACATCGTGCTCCGTCACGTCCCGCGTGATCTGGAGCCGTGGGGGACCGTTGGTCCGACGCAAAACCGTAGTGGGTGCATTGGCCTAGCCAGTTGGTCGACGACGAACACTGAGATACGTGGATCAAGTCGGTTTTGCGGAGCGACCAACGGTCCCCCACGGCGACGCGCATGAGGATCACTGCGCCTCTAAGGTTCCCGACCTGACTCTCGGCTGTGCCACAATGTTCCCCGCGTGGACGAGCCATCGGACATCGACCAGGAACTGACGCTGCTCGAATCGGAGATCAAAAAGCTCGAGGCGCAGTACAACATGTTCTTCGCGGGCCGGCTGCCGCGTCCACCGTGGGAGTCGCGCAAGCGCGTCGAGATCCTGGTCAGGAGGCTCGATCGACTTCACATCGCCAACTACGGCCAGCGGTTCAAGTTCACGACGCTTCAGTCGAGGTTTTCGACCTCGGTGGACCTCTGGGATCGGGGACTGCGCGCGCGGGAAGAAGGGCGCCCCGGCCCGTTCGCTCAGCCCATGCCGGTTGCGGAGAAGCCAAAGCCGCGGCCGGCCGATCACGTCGTGCACGTGACCACGCTTCGCGATCCGTCCAAGGAGCCCGACAAGCTGCGCGAGCTGTACGACAACCTGGCGGAGGCGCGCCGCGAAGTCGGCCAGGACGCGATTTCGTTTCAGAAGTTCGCCGACCTGATCAAGACGCAGATGACGACGTTGAAGGAGAAGGGGAACCGCGAAGTGTCGTTCCGCGTGGCCGTGAAGGACGGAAAAGTCGCCGTGACCGCCCGCGGAATCAAGGGGAAAGGGGAGAAGTAGGAGAGGCCGAAGAGAACCCGGCGCCTGGGGCGGCGCCGGGCAGGTCGTGCGTGGTTCTAAGGCTTGGTGACGTTCCCCGCCTGCGGACCTTTGGGGCCGTCGACGATTTCGAACTCGACTGCTTGCCCCTCTTCGAGGGATCGGAACCCGTTGCCGCTGATCGCGGAGTAGTGCACGAACACGTCGCTGCCACCCTCACGTTCGATGAACCCATAGCCCTTGGCGTTGTTGAACCACTTGACCTTACCTGTGATACGCATCGTTCTTCTTTCCTACGTGCAAGGCGGGCTCCCTTGCGGACAAAGGTCCCGCTCGATCGCGTGCCCTGCGAAGCTGCAGATGAGCTTCGGGGCACAAAAAAAGACCGCGAGTGCTTGCGCGGCCTCGACTACAACATCCGGGGAACACCCCGCGAACGCAGGCATATGCTAAGCGCCTGTTACAGGCCTGTCAAGTCTTAGTCGGGGCTAAGTGCTGCTTTTTCCTGAGGATGCACACACAACGTCCATGCCGAGAGCGCTGTTGACCGTTTCGGACAAAACCGGGCTCGTCGAGCTGGCCGGCGGCTTGCGCGGGCGCGGTTACGAATTGGTATCGACGGGGGGGACGGCTGAGGCGCTGTCGCGCGCCGGCCTTCCCGTGAAGCGGGTGTCGGAGATCACTGGCTTTCCGGAAATCATGGACGGCCGCGTCAAGACGCTGCACCCGCTGATCCACGGCGGCATCCTGGCGCGCCGATCCGATCGCGCGCACCTGGCGTCGGCCGCCGAGCACGGCATCACGCTCGTGGACGTGGTCGTCGTGAATCTCTACCCGTTCGTCGCGGCGGCCAGCAACCCCGCGACGCCGTTCGACGCGCTCGTCGAAGAGATCGACATCGGCGGACCCAGCCTTGTGCGCGCGGCCGCCAAGAACTTCGAGGGCGTGATCGTCGTGGTGTCGCCGGCCGACTACGGCGAGGTGCTGCGGCAGCTCGATCGCCCTGGCGGTCCGTCGCGCGCCTTCCGGTTCGAGCTGGCGCGCAAGGCGTTCGAGCACACGGCCAGCTACGACGCGGCGATTGCGTCCGCCCTCGGCGACGTGACCGTTGGCGAGACGGGCTTCGTCCGCATCGCGCCCGGACTGCCTGCGCGCATGACGATCCACCTCCAGAAGGTTCGCGACCTGCGCTACGGCGAGAACCCGCACCAGCAGGGCGCTCTCTACGCGGGGTTCGGGCCTCATCCCGGCTACGTCCTCCTGCAAGGCAAGGAGCTGTCGTACACGAACCTGCTCGACCTGGACGCCGCCATCCAGATCGTCATCCAGTTCAGGGAACCTGCGGCGGCGCTCGTCAAACACACGAACCCGTGCGGCGTCGCCACGGGATCGAGCGCGGCGGATGCCTACGTCCGCGCGCGCGAGGCCGACGCGCTCTCCGCATTCGGCGCGGCGGTCGCGCTCAACCGTCCGATCGACGTCGAGACGGCTCGCGCGATCGTGTCGACGCGAATCGACGCCGTGATCGCGCCGTCAGTCGACGACGAGGCGCGCCCGATCCTCGCTGCCAAGGCCAGCATGCGCGTGGCCGTGCCCGAGCGCGTGCCCGCCGACTCGGAGGCCCCGGCGGCCCAGGACTTCGAGCTGCGCTCGATCGTCGGCGGCGTGCTGGTGCAGAGCCGGGACGTCGTGTGGGAAGGGCTCGAGGCCTGGCCGTCCGGCGATCTCACGGTGGTGACGAAGCGTCGGCCAACGCCCGATGAATGGGAGGCGCTGCGCTTCGCCTGGCGCGTGTGCGCGCACGTCAAGTCGAACACGATCGTCTTCAC
>DASTDQ010000886.1:0-2243 GCA_035710305.1 Vicinamibacterales bacterium
GCACGGCGGCGCCAACGAGGCCGTGCTGCGCATGCTCAACGAGATCGGCACCGTGCAGAACATCCCGGGATTCATCAAGCGGGTCAAGGCCGGCGAGGGGCGGCTGATGGGATTCGGCCACCGGGTCTACAAGTCGTACGACCCCCGAGCCAGGATCATCAAGCAGACGGCCGACCAGGTCTTCGAAGTGACGGGGCGGAATCCGCTGCTCGACATCGCGCTCGAGCTCGAGCGGATCGCGCTCGAGGATGAGTACTTCATCTCCCGGCGGCTCTATCCCAACGTGGACTTCTACTCCGGCCTGATCTACCAGGCGATGGGCTTCCCGGTGACGATGTTCCCGGTCCTGTTCGCGATTCCGCGCACGTCAGGATGGATCGCGCAGTGGGAGGAGATGCTGCTCGATCCGGAGCAGAAGATCTCGAGGCCGCGCCAGCTCTACATCGGGGCACCGCGCCGGGATTACGTGGCACTGGATAAACGGGGGTAGGACGGTGCGAGGGCGCGAGGGTGCGACGGTGCGAAGGTGCGTGGCTGCGATGGCCCTATTCTTCCTTGCCTGTAACGGCGGCGCGGCGAGCGACGCCACTGCCCCACCTTCGAATTCTCGCACCGTCGCACAATCGAACCCTGGCACCCCCGCACCGTCGATCGCCTTTGACAGCAGCAAAGCCTGGGAACACCTTCGCCGTCAGGTCGGCTTCGGCCCGCGCCCATCGGGCTCGCCAGCCATCCTCGACACGCGTCGCTACATCGTCGGCGAGCTCAAGGCGTCCGGCATCGACGTGCGCGAGCAGCCGTTTGCCGGCGCGACGCCGCTCGGCGAGGTCTCGATGGCGAACGTCATCGGCACCATCCCGGGCAAGCGGCCCGATCGTCTGATCCTGGCCAGTCACTACGACACGAAACTCTTCAAGGAATTCCGGTTCGTCGGCGCCAATGACGGCGCGTCGTCCACGGCGGTCCTGCTCGAGCTGGGCCGTGTCCTCAAGGGACGGCAGAGCGAGCTCACGATCGAGCTGCTCTTCCTCGACGGCGAGGAAGCGCGGATGACGGAATGGCGCGGCACGGACAACACCTACGGCAGCCGGTACTACGTCCAGAACGCCCAGAAGAACGGCAACTTGAAGACGATCAAGGCGCTGGTGCTGCTCGACATGATCGGAGACAAGGATCTCGTCGTCCGGCGCGACTCCAATTCCACTCCGTGGCTCGTGGACATCATCTGGGCCGCCGCCGCGCGACTCGGCCGCGGCTCCACCTTCTCCAACGAGCTGACGACGATCGAGGACGACCACATACCGTTTCTGAGGGCAGGCGTCGCCGCCGCAGACGTGATCGACCTGGAGACGCCGATGCGGCGCGGCAGCTGGCACACTCCCGACGACACGCTGGAGTTCGTGAGCGCCCGTAGCCTGCAGGTGGTCGGCGACGTGGTCCTCGCCGCCATACCGGAGATCGAAAAGAGGATCGTTTCTCAACGGTAGGCCCATGAGCATCCTGAACCTGAAGGTGAACGGACGCTCGCACACGGTGGACGTGGACCCGGCCACGCCGCTGCTGTTCGTCCTGAGCGACGACCTCGACCTGCGCGGGCCCAAGTTCGGCTGCGGCCTCGGGCAATGCGGCTCGTGCACGGTGCTCGCCGACGGGCGGGCGATCAGATCGTGCGTCACGCCCGTCGGCACCATGACGAACGCCGAGATCGTCACGCTCGACGGGCTCGCCACCTCCAACGGGCCGCATCCGATTCAGCGCGCGTTCATCGAGCAGCAGGCGTCGCAGTGCGGCTTCTGCCTGAGCGGCGTCATCCTGACCGCGAAGGCCTTCCTCGACGCGAATCCCCGCGCGACCGACGCGCAGATCGAGCAGGCGCTCTCGGGGGTGCTCTGCCGCTGCTTCACCAACGTCCGGATGCTCGAGGCCATCCGGCGCTACGCCAGGGAGGCCAGGGCATGACGGCTCCGCTCTCCCGGGACGCTCGAGGCGCGCTCGATCGCGCGGGCTTCTCGCGCCGCGATTTCCTCAAAGGATCCGGCGCCCTCGTCGTCGCGTTCGGGTCGGCGGCGGTGGCGCACCGGTACGGCGTCCTCGCGCAAGGCATCAACGGCGCGGGCAGCACGCAGCTCGATTCGTGGATTGCCATCGGCAGCGACGGAACCGTCACCGCCTACACGGGCAAGTGCGATTTCGGACAAGGGCTCTACACCGCCCAGATGCAGCTCGTCGCCGAAGAGCTCGCG
>DASTDQ010000887.1:0-7386 GCA_035710305.1 Vicinamibacterales bacterium
CGACGTGGTACCAGACGGACACGTGGACGATCGGCGTCGAGTGATCCTCGGAGAGAATCACGCGAAGACCGTTGGCGAGCGTGGTGATCTGGTACTGGAGCTTCGGCGGACGGACCGAGGCCTGCGCCGGCACGAGCGCAAACGCGACGATGCCGCCGGCAAGCCCGAGTACGCCGAGGCGAAGGGCCCAACGAGTCGTGAAACGCATAGACGTCAATTATCGTCCAGACCCGAGTGCAATCGTTACTCGCGACTGAGGAGGCGGAACCCCGCCGACGCCCAGTGGGCCGTGCCGGACTCGAGCGGGACCGGATCGATGCGGCGTTCCGCCGCGACGAACAGCTCGATCGCGCCGGCCCGTCCCGTGAAACGCACTCCCCCCTCGACGCGGTACCCGATCTGAGTGCCGCGGTTCCGGCTTCCGTCCACGCCGAGAAGCCGCACGCCCCCCGACGCCAGGACGCTCGTGTGGGCGCCCACCATCATGTCGGACCGCACCGCGGCATCGAGCTCCCACGAGTAGTCCACGAACGATTTCTTGACGACGCCGCGAAGATCGGCGCGTGCGTCGAGCGTCGCCTCGTGAACGAGGAAGCGCCGGCGCACCCTGCCGCCGAGCATGTTCCAGTCCACCGGCTCGTCCTTGGCACGGTCCGACAGGTGACGCGACTGGTGGTGAAAGACAGCGGCGAATTCCGTGCCTCGGGCGCGCGCGGATGCCGCCGCCGCGAGTATGTAGCTTCCCTGGTTCGGATCGAACGTGCGAAGCTCTTCGCCCAGGATCGCCTCGTAGTCCCCGACGAAGGTAAACCGGCCCGAGCCGTACTCGACCAGGTCCAGCTCGCCGCCGAGGTGTGCATCCCACACCAGACGCGGGTCGTCGCCGGACAGACGCTCCGCCGTCATGTGAAACAGCGTTCGCGGCAGGAACTCGACGCCCCGGGTCGAGTCAGCCGGAGCGGGGACGGTTTGCGCCCGTGTGGGGAGCGCCCACACGATGACGGCCAGCGTCACGGCGACGCGGCCCATCCGTCGGCCGGCCGCGCTCACCCAGAGGACCTTTCCGATTGGGTCAGCGCGCGCGTCAACTCGGCAACCTGCTCCTCGAGCCGCTCGATGCGCGACTTCAGCTCGGGGAGACGCTTGAAGACGACCGAACCCTTCCGCCACACGCGGGTGTCGATCGCGGGGTAGCCAGCAACGAACGCGCCGGCGTCGATCGAGTTGGTCACGCCCGCCTGTGCGCCGAGCACGGCCCCGCGGCCGATCGTCAGGTGTCCGACGACCCCCACCTGCCCCCCGAACACGACGTCGTCTTCGACGTCGGTGCTGCCGGCAATACCCACCTGCGCGGCCATCAGCACGTTGTGACCGACGGTGACGCCATGAGCGATGTGGACCAGGTTGTCGATCTTGGTGCCCGACTTGATCCGCGTCTCGCCGATCGCCGGGCGATCGACGGCGCTGTTGGCGCCAAGCTCCACGTCGTCTTCGATGACGACGGTGGCGACCTGCGGGATCTTCTCGTGCGTGCCGTCGCCGCGGCGGGCAAACCCGTAGCCGTCGCTGCCGACGACGACGCCGTTCTGCAGGATGACGCGGTCGCCGATCGAGCAGCGCTCGCGGATCGCCACGTTCGAGTGGACGACGCAGTCGCTGCCCAGGCGCGAGCCGGGACCGATCGTCACGTTTGCGTAGATCACCGTGCGGTCGCCGATGCTGACCCCCTCGCCGATGGCAGCGAACGGTCCGATCGACACATCTGCGCCCAGCCGGACGTCCGACGCGACCGCCGCCAGGCGATCGACCCCGGGCGCGGGGCGCGACTCGGGGTTGAAGAGACGGACGGCCCTGGCAAACGCGAGATAGGGGTCGGGCGCGCGCAGCATCGCGCACGGGGCCGCGGGCGCACCCTCCTTCAGGATGACGGCCGACGCGTGCGTGGTACTCAGCGCCTTCTCGTATTTCGGGTTGGCCAGGAACGTGACGTCGCCCGGCTGCGCGTCCTGAATGCCGGCGACGCGAGTCACGTCGAGATCGCCGTCGCCGTCGAGCCGGCACTCCAGACGGTCCGCTAGATCGCGCAGTTTCACAGCAGGGACGATTGTAATGCGTCCCGATATGGGATCATGTGGATCCAGGAACCGATCATGTTCGACGTCGCCTATCGTCTAGCTCGGCGCATCGTCATCGCTATCGTCGGCGCGACCGTGCTCGCCGTCGGGATCGCGATGATGGTACTGCCCGGGCCGGCCTTCATCGTGATTCCGATCGGCCTCGGGATTCTCGGTCTCGAGTTCGCATGGGCGCGGCGGTGGCTCAAGGCCGCCAAGGACAAGGCCGAGGCAGCCTTGGCCATGGCGCGCTCGGCCACGTCCACCGGGCCTGGACCCGGGTCGGCGCCGCCTCCAGGCACCAGCCCACAGTAAAGGGTATGCACTACCGCCGGCGGCGCTCTACCCCGTCGCGCGCGCTGACGGGCACGGCGGGCTTTCCTGCTGCCTCCCAGGCGCCGGCAATCATGGCGGCGACCGCCGCGCTCGCTTCGCCGAGGCGCCGCTCGAGCACAGCCTGGCTCGACCTGAAGAACGCGTCGTAATACCGGTCGTCGTAGATATCACGGTCGCCGATGGCCCGCCGATCGGCGTCGAGAATCCCGGGCACGAGCGTCGTCCCCACGCGAAGCGCGTCGAACGTGAAGTCGCGCGGATTTTGTATCGGCGCGATTGCGACCGGGGCCACCCGAAGCTGACCGCGGTAGCGCTCGAACATCAGCGACTCGAAGCGCGTGTGAATCCCCCGCTGCCCCGTCCGCTGGCCGTCGGAATCGACCACGGCGTGAAACGGCACGTGCGAATCGCCGACGTAGTGCGCGAGCCAGGACGAGTAGAACAGGATGTCGTAGCGGCCGAACGAGCCTCGCCGCTCGTAGGCCGCAAACGAATCCTTGAGCCGTTCGAAGATCTCCTCGACGCGCCACGGAATCCGTCCGTACTTATCGACATGGGCCTTGCCGAATTTCTTGACGGCTTCGTCGTAGTCGCGGGGCAGCGCGGCAAAGGGATAGGGACCGTAGCCTTCGGCGTCGTAGTCGAGGTAGTGGTTGGGGCCCTCCTCGTCGCCGAAAAGCTCGCGCCACAGGTCCGGGTCTATCGCGTGCTCGACGACGACCGCGCGGTTGGCCTCGAACAGCGGCCGAAGCGCCGACGGCAGCAGAGGGATGGCGCGCTCGACGATGTACTTGTGCGCGTCGTAGCCCCATGCGGACACGGGAGCTGACGCGGCCACGGCGGCGAGACTGGTGAAAGCGATCACTCGGAACATGAGGGGATTATCACCTCGGGCTACCGGCTACCAGCTACCGGCCCGTGACCAGGGTGAGATCAGGCAGCCCAATGCCGTCAACGCTTGCCTTCCAGCTCTCACCTGGCAGGATCGGCTGCGGCTCGGTCAGCGTTCCAGTGCTCACGAGATCGCCCGCGGCCAGCGGCTCCTCGCCCGCCCGCCGGGCAATCGCCGAGGCCAGCTCGCCCAGGCAGAGCGCGGGGCTTCGCAGCGAGTTGCGGCCGGATCCCTGCGCGACGAGCTCGCCGTTCTTGAAGAGACGCAGAGGACACTGCGGAAGCTGCTCGACGAGGGACGGGATGAGATCGGCGCCGACCGGTCGCGGTTCGCCGACGACCAGGGCGGCGTGCAGGCCGAACGCCGCGACGAAATCGGCCGGCTGGAATTTCCACTCCGCGAACACGCTGTCCACGATCTCGAAACCGAGCGCGAGCCATTCGACCGACGCGAGGATGGCCGCCGGATCGAGGTTCGCGGTATCCACGGGATGGCGCAGCTTGAAGACGATCTCCACCTCGATTTTCGGGGAGCACATCTTTCCCAGCGACACCGTCGCGGTATTCTGCGCGGCCATCGTCACGGTGTCGTCGTACATGTGCGCCCAGACGAGCGACTCGAGCTTGAGCGCGCGCCACATCGCCTTGTTGGCGTAGCCGACCTTGCGGCCGACGGTGGTCCGGCCGCTCGACCGCCGCTGTCGCGTCAGTTCCGACTCGATCGCGTAGGCCGCCTCCAGGTCGAAGCCCGGCTCGCGTGTCGAGAGAGGGGCCGGGAGGATCCGCCGCTCTGCGTACGCCTGCGTCAACTCCTGCGCCAGCGCCTTCACGTCCATCTGGTTGGTGGCTCGTGGATGGTCGTCATGCCGTAGCAGGGATTCGAGCCGCGCGTGCTTTTGCCGCGGCCGAGACAGAGCGCAGGTAAACGGCGATGCCGGCCGCCGCGAGCGCCATCAGGGCGCTGCCGTAGAAGGCGAGCGTCCAGCTGCCCGATCGCTCCGCGAGCAGCGCGGCGAACCAGCCGCCGATGACGGCGGCGACGCCTTTCGCCGTGTAGAGCACGGCGTAGTTCGACGTGGCGTTGCGGGAACCGAAGTAATCGCCGGAGGTGGCCGGGAAGAGCGCGTAGATCTGCCCCCAGGTGAAGTAGACCGCCACGAGCGTCGCGACAAACCACGCGGCCGACGTCTGACCGAGGGCGATAACCATGAACAGACAGACGGCTTGCAGGACGAAGGTCAGGATCATGGTGTTCTCGCGCCCGAGGTAGTCCGATGCCCAGCCCCAGAAAATGCGTGCGCCGCCATTTGCCAGCGGGCTGAGCGTGGCGGCCAGCGTCAGGACGGCCGGTTCGAATCCCCACGCGCGGGACATCGGTCCCGCGTTGGCCGTGACGAGAAGACCGCCGGTGGCCATCAGGACGAATGCGGCATACATCCAGTAGAACCGGGGCGTTCGCAGCACCTCGAATGTCGTGTACTGACGCGCCTCCGCGCGCGCCGGCGACACCGGCGCCGGACTCACGCTGCCCCCGGCGCTGCCGGGACGAACCGGCTGCCCCGCGCGAAATGCGCCGCTCGGAGCCGCCTGCGCCTGCGCGGGTGGATGCCGCAGGAACTGCGCCACAACGAGGATGACGAGCCCCTGGAAGAGGCCGGTCGCGACAAAGGTGGCCTGGTACCCGTCGGAGGCGATCATTCTCGAGATGGTCGGAATGAAGAGCGCCGTGCCGCCGCCGAAGCCCGCCGCCATGATGCCGGAGGCGAGGCCCCGGCGCTCCTTGAACCACTTCAGCGCGGAACCGATCGAGCAGCTGTAGACGAAGGCCGCTCCGATGCCGGCGGCGCAGTACATCGTGTAAAGCATCGGGAGCGACGTCGCGTATCCCATCCCGGCCCAGCCGAGACCGCACAGCACGCCCGCGGCCGTGATGAACCCGCGCGGACCGAGCCGGTCCACGAGCCAGCCGTCGAGCGGCTGCACCCACGTCTGGAAGAGGATGAAGAGCGAGAAGGCCACTTGAATGTCGGAGTTCAGCCAGCCGGTCTGCTTCTGCATCGGATCGACGAAGAGCGTCCAGGCGTACTGCAGGTTCGCAATCATGATCATCGCGATGACCGAGGCGCACAGCTGGAACCAGCGATTGTTGATGCTCACGATGCGACCCCCTCTGCTTTCGGCATGACGCGACGTGCCCGGTGCTCGTCGAGCAGCTTCGCGCAGGCGTAGACCGCGCGCGTGCACGGCATCGGCACGCCGAGCCGATCACCCAGCTCCACGACCGCGCCCACCACGGCCTCGAGCTCCATCGGGCGGCCGGCCTCGTAGTCCTGCAGCATCGACGTCTTGTGCGCGCCGACTTTCTCGGCCCCGGCCATTCGCTGGTCGATCGAGATCGGCAGCTCGATGCCGAGCTTCCCCGCCACGGTCTCGGTTTCGATCATCAGCTCCCGTACGAGGCGGCTCGTGTCGGGATGGCGAACGAGCTCCTCGAGCGTGCCTCCGGTCAGCGCACTGATCGGGTTGAACGCGACGTTGCCGAGCAGCTTCACCCAGATCTCGTGACGGAAGCGCGGAGTGACCGGACACCGGAAGCCGGCGGCGATGAGCGCCTCGGCGATCGACTTGGCCCGTTCGGACTTGGTCCCGTCGGGCTCTCCGAAGCTGATGCGATTGCCTTCGGTGTGATGAATCACGCCCGGCTCGGCCAGGTCGGTGGCGAAGTAGGCAAGGGACCCGAGAATCCGCCGAGGCTCGATCGTCGAGGCGATCACGCCTCCGGGATCGACGCGCTCGAGCCGCAGACCGTCGAGCTCGCCCCCGTAGCTCTGGAAGTACCACCACGGGATGCCGTTCTGCGTGCTCACGACGACGGTGTCGGGACCGAACAGGGGCGGCAGCTGCGGCACGAGCGACGTGAGGCTGTGGGCCTTGACACCGAGGAACACGACGTCAGCCTTTCCGATCGCCGCAAGATCGCCCGTCGTCTGCGGCCTGACGTCGAAGCTGTCGCCCTCCGCGCTCGTGACACGCAGCCCGCGGGCCTGCATGGCCCGCAGGTGCGGACCGCGCGCGAACAGCACGACGTCCGCGCCCGCCCGCGCGAGCCGCGCGCCGATGTAGCCGCCGATCGCTCCGGCGCCGGCGATGACGATCCTCACGAAGCCTGCGATGCGAACGCCTGCGCCACGACGCGACGCTGAATCTTGCCGGTGGCCGTCCGCGGAATGGCGTCCACGATGTGGATCTGCTTCGGCCGCTTGTAGTCGGCCAGCCGCTCCTTGCAGAACGCAAGGAGATCCTGCTCGGTCGTCGCTTCTCTCACGACGACCGCGGCGGCGACCTCTTCTCCCCACGTCGCGTGGGGCGTGCCGAAGCAGACCGCTTCCGCGATGTTGGGATGGGTGAGCAGCACCTCGTCGATCTCGCGCGGCGAGATCTTCTCGCCGCCCCTGTTGATCATTTCCTTCAGCCGCCCGGTCAGCGTCAGGTAGCCGTTCTCGTCGAGGAACCCCTGGTCTCCTGTTCTGAACCAGCCGCTCGTGAACGACGTGGCGTTGGCTTCGGGGTTGTTCTCGTAGCCGCTGACCACGTTGGGGCCCTGAATGACGACCTCTCCCCGTTCGCCAGAGGCCAGGTGTTTCCCTGTCTCGTCCATGATGCTGATGCGCACATCGGTTCCCCGGCCGACCGATCCCGGAAGACGCGCAGCGGGCGGCAGCGGGTTCGACGCCATCTGATGCGCCGCCTCCGTCATGCCGTAAGCCTCGAGCACCGGCGCGCCGAACGCCGTCTCCAGATCCTGCATCACCTGCGGTGGAAGCGCCGCGCTGCAGGATCGGATGAACCGCAGCTTCTCGGCGCCCGCCGGCCGCGCTCCCCCTTTGTCTGCGCGAGCCAGGAGCAGCTGATGGATTGTCGGCACGGCCGAATACCACGTGGCGCCGTGATCGCGCGCGACGCGCCAGAACGAGAGCGGGCTGAACTTCTGAGGCACGACCACAGTGCCGCCGGTCGCGAGCGTCGCGAGCGTGGACGCCACGAG
>DASTDQ010000888.1:0-2225 GCA_035710305.1 Vicinamibacterales bacterium
GACTTCACCGGCAGACCCGTTGATCATGGCCCTGGAGGTGGCCATGCGTCACGCGTCACTCGTCGTGCTGCTGATCGTGCTGTCCGTGCCGGCCTCGGCACAGACGGTGACACTTCCCATGGACGAAGTCGTCGTTCACCACGACGACGCCGGCCGCGTCCGCGGCCGCGTCGTGGAGGTCGTTCCGCAGGGGCTCGTGTTGATCGCCGCCAATCAACGCCTGACGCTTTCAGTGGCCGGCGTGCAGCGCATCGACACTCGACGCGACTCGGTGTGGAACGGCGCCGTCATTGGCGCGCTCATCGGAGGGACCTGGTGCGCCTTCGTCTGCGGCCAGGGGCTCGACGGCCCCGGCGAAGCCGCGTTGGCAGCGCTCTTTGCCGCCGGGGTCTGGGGAGCGGCGGGCGCCGGCATCGATGCGCTTCGCCACAACCAGAGGACGTTGTATCAGCGCCAACCGTCGGCGTCGGTGGCGTTCCGTCTCAAATTCTGAGATCGAACTCAGCGCCGCGGCGAATACCGCTGTTCGCACCAGCGTAGGCGCTTTGCGGTATCTTTGACGTCACTAGCGCTTCTCATGCGTGCGGGTCTCGCACTGCTCCCGCTGTTCCTGCTCGTAGCCGACGCGGCCGTTGCGCTCGCGCAGACGGACGTTGTCCTGGTCCGCGGGCGCGTCGTCGCCGCCGAAAGCGGCGTTCCGCTTCGCCGGGCCAGCGTCGGTCCGGCCCGGCGCGATCCCAGGATTACGCCGGTGCTGACCGACAGCGAGGGCCGCTTCGTCTTCCCGGCGACCAGCCGACTGGCTCTCGCCCTTCTCGTGAGCAAGGGTGGTTACGCGTCCGAGACGGTCCAGGTCCCCGGCGCCGACGACTCGCCGCCGGCCGAACTGCTGGTTCGACTGTCGAGGGGCGGCGCGATCTCGGGGCGGATCGCCGATTCGTCTGGCGCGCCGGTATTCGGCACGGAGGTCGTCGCCCGGCGTACCGACGCAGGGGGGCGCGGTGCCCGTCCGGGCACATACACCGCACAGACAGACGATCTCGGCGAATACCGGATCTTCGGCCTGCCCGCCGGGCGATATTCAGTGTCCTCGGGACAGTCAGGGATCATTCGAAACTCTCCTGCGGTTTCCCGCCCCGTCGTTCTGACACTGCAGCCGCAGGGTTCTTCCCGGACGATAGAAGTCAAGGCCGGTGACGACCACGGCGATGTCAACTTCGACGTCGAGGTGCTGCCGCAAAAGCCGGGAACAGTCACCCTCGCCGGAGCTCAGCTCGAGGGGCTTCGCTCCATCCTCGGTCAGGCGGGCAACGTCGGCCTGACGGGCACGATCGTCGATGACTTCGGTGAGCCGTTCCAGGGCGCGGACGTTCAACTCCTCGCGGTGCAATACAGGTCGGGTCAGAGGGTGGCGATGCGCACCGGATCGGCAGTTGTGCTGGGACTGGGACGGACGAGCGACGATCGCGGGCGCTATCGCATGGGCGGGCTGCAGCCGGGTACGTATCTCGTCGTGGCATCGACCGGCGCGGCGGCGTCCGAGCCCGACCCCGGGCGTGCCGCGAATCTGCTGCCGGTGTATCACCCGGGCACGCCGAGCGTCGATGGAGCGCTGCCAGTGCAGATCGACGACGGGCGCGACACGATTGGCATCGACGTGACGCTGACGATGTCACGGGGTGCTCGTGTGTCGGGCATGGCGATCGACGAGTCGGGCGGCGCGCAGAGCGGCTCGGTGCGGATCGTTGCGAGCCGCCGATCGAGTGCCATCGCGTTCGAGACGAGAGAGATGCAGCTCTCGTGGCCCGGCGGCAGATTCGAGCTGGAGAACGTGCCACCCGGCGAGTACGTCGTCCAGGTTGTCGGAGAACCCGGATTCACGAGTCCAGCTCGATTTGGATCGGCGTACGTCTCCGTGGCCGACGGTGGGGACCCTCCGCCGGTGACGATCACGGCGACGCCCGGCGCGACGCTCGAGGGGCGCATCACCCTCGAGGGTGAACCCGACTCGCGGATGGCACAGGTGTTGGTCGAGTCGCTTCCGGCCGACCCCGATCTGGGTCCGGGCAGATCGCCGGGCTTCGCGGCGAGCGCCGACGGGACGTTCTCCCGGAAGAGACTGCACGGACCGACCAGGTTTGCTCTCGCGAAAGCGCCCGAGGGGTGGTACCTGAAGTCGTTCGCAATCGGCGGCGTGGACGTCACGGATGCGCCGTTCGACTTCG
>DASTDQ010000889.1:0-6551 GCA_035710305.1 Vicinamibacterales bacterium
ATTCAGCCTGGCCAGGCTGATGACGACCCCGCCCGGGACCGGCAGCGCGCCGCCGGACAGTCCCGTCCCATGCCCCCGCGCGACGAAGGGAAGGCCCTCGCGGCTGCACAGCCGCACGATGGCCTGGACGTCGGCCGCCGAACCAGGCAGTACGACCAGTGCGGGCGTTTCGCGGAGATGCGGAAGCGCGTCGCACTCGTAGGTCAGAAGCTGCACCGGCTCGGTGAGCACGGCATCGCGACCGACGATGCGCCTGAACTCGTCGAGCAGCCGGTCGTCCATGAGCCCTCCGATGGTACACTCTCCGCGCCAGGCGCGCGTGCCGCGCCTCGTTGCCCGAGGAAACGCGTGCGAGTACGACTGGACTACGGAACCGAAGGACTGGACGTCGACCTCCCGGGCGAGCGGACGACGATCATCGAGCCGATGGCGAGGCCGGCGGTTGCCGACGCACGCGCGACGCTGCTCCAGGCCATCCGCTCGCCGCTCGGCCGTCCGCCGCTTCGCGATCTGGTCTCAGCAGGGCAGAAGGTCGCCATTTCGGTCTGCGACATCACTCGCGCTCAGCCGCGGAAGGAAACGATCGAGGCGCTCTTCGAAGAGATGCCACAGGTTGACCCGAAGGACGTGACGATCCTGATCGCGACTGGAACGCACCGGACCAACACCGATCAGGAGCTCGAGCGCATGCTCGGCCGCGAGATCCTGGGCCGGTGCCGCGTGATCAACCACAACAGCCGCGAGAGGTCCACGCTGTCACGCGTGGGCGCCACGTCAACCGGCGTCGAGGTGTACCTGAATCGGGAATGGCTCGGCGCCGACGTGCGAATCACCACCGGCTTTGTCGAGCCGCATTTCTTCGCCGGGTTCAGCGGCGGTCCGAAGATGGTGGCGCCGGGCCTCGCCGGCCTCGACACCGTCATGACGCTGCACGACGCGCGCCACATCGGCCATCCCAAGGCGACATGGGGCATCACGGAGGGGAACCCGATTCACGACGACGTGCGGGAGATCGCACGGATGGTGACCGTGCATTTCGCCGTGGACGTCACGCTCAACCGCGAGCAGAAGATCACCGCCGCCTTCGCCGGCGACATCTTTGCCGAGCATCGTGCGGCCTGCGCCTACGCGAAGGACACGGCGATGCGCCAGGTGCCGTCTCCCTTCGACGTGGTGGTGACGACCAACTCGGGATACCCGCTCGACCAGAATCTCTATCAGGCGGTCAAAGGGATGTCCGCGGCAGCCAAGATCGTCAAGCCGGGAGGCACCATCATCGCCGCGGCCGAGTGCCGCGACGGCCTCCCGTCCCACGGCTCCTACGGAGCGGTGCTGGCGTCGGCGGCCAACCCTGAAGCGCTGCTCGCGATGATCTGCGCACCGGGGTACTCGGTGCCGGATCAATGGCAGGTGCAGGTTCAGGCGCAGATCCAGACCAAGGCCAAGGTGCTCGTCAAGACCGCTGGTCTCGGGCCGAGCGAGATCCGCGCCGCGCACTTCACACCGATCGACGACGTTTCTGAGGCCGTCCGGGCATCGCTCGATCGGGCAGGCCAGGGGTCCACGCTGTGCGTGCTGCCGCAAGGACCGCAAACGATCCCCTACCTGGCGTCCGAGGCCTAATGGTACGAGTGTGAGCGACCCCAAGAACATCCTCCTCGCGGTTCTCGTCGCCGTCACCGTCGTCTTCATCGCCTTCTGGTCACGGGCGTCGTGGCGCCACCTGGCGATCGGAGCGGTCACCAACTTCTTCGACACCCTGGGCATCGGGTCCTTCGCCACCACCACGACGATGTACCGGCTGTGGCGGCTGGTGAAGGACGAGAACATTCCCGGCACGTTGAACGTCGGACACGCGCTCCCGACCGTCGCGCAGGCGCTCATCTACATCACGATCGTGGAGGTCGATTTTCGAACGCTGATCCTGCTGATCCTGTCGGCCGTCGGCGGATCGTGGATCGGCGCGGCCATCGTCGCGGGGCTTCCGCGGGCCGCGATTCAGCGTGGCATGGGCGTCGCGTTGATGGTCGCGGCCGTGCTGATGGTGATGACGGCGCTCGATCGCTTCCCGGGCGGCGGCACTGCGCTCGAGCTGACGGCCGGCAAGCTCGTCGTGGCGTGCGCGATCAATTTTGCGCTGGGAGCGCTGATGACGCTCGGCATCGGCGCCTACGCGCCCATCATGATCATGGTGAGCCTGCTCGGGATGAATCCCACGGCGGCGTTCCCGATCATGATGGGGTCGTGCGCGTTCCTGATGCCGATCGCCGGTTACCAGTTCATCCGGAAGAGCCGGTACGACCTGGCCGCGTCGATCGGCCTGACCATCGGCGGAATCCCGGCGGTGCTGGCGGCCGCGCTCATCGTGCGGTCGCTCCCCCTCTACTGGGTGCGCTGGCTCGTGGTGGTGGTGGTGGTCTATGCCGCGATCTCGCTGCTGAACTCGGCACGGCACGAGGGACGTAAGCGGTAGGCCGTTTCCTCTGCCCCCTGCCCCCTGCCCCCTTCAGTGTGTCATCGCGTGTATGACGACATCGATGCCGAGGGCGTATCCAGCCGGCGAGAACTGATAGAAGAAGGCGGGGTCCTCGCCTTCGCGTTCCCACGAGTCGGCAATGTCCGTGTTGTGCGTCATCACCACCATGACGCGGCGATGGTGGTCGCGGATGACCCGCAGGTGCACCTCGGCGCTGTCGGGGCCCCGTTCGGACGTCTCCGCCCCTCCCCACCTGCGCCAGAACTGGATGTTCGTGATCTGCGGAACCTGCTTGATCTCGTACATCGTTCTGAGCATCGGATCGGAGAGCGGCACATCCTCGATTCGGTACTCCGGTGGCTGCAGAACGCTGGTGATCTGCGAGGCCCAGTGATCCCACGCCTCAGGGCCCCAGAAGTCGTCCACCCACAGGAAACCGCCCTTCAGCAAGTACGTCCGCAGCCGCGCGCCTTCGTGCTCGTCGATGCCGATGGTGCCGGCATCCGACGCCACCACGATCGGGCAATTGAACAACGCATCGTCGGTGAACCGCACGACGTAGAAGTTCGGCTGGCGGCTTTCGTCCAGGCTGACGCGCGCCTTCGTCAGCTCGGACAGCCGCGTCGTGAGGTTGACTTCGGCGTACGGGTAGTCCGTCTGCCAGCCGATCCCGGAGGGCTCCGTGCGCACCGACCGGTACGCCAGCCGGCAGACCACGAAGGAGGCGTCCGGCATCTGCGGGGGCGCCCATCTCGGCGCGAAACTGCCTTCGCGGAAGAAGCGTTGGGCCTCGACCGCCCCGGCCGCCGCCAGGAGCGCGACGCACGTGACGACGGCGGCAATGCTCGGGCGGGGGAGCAGACCCATGCCGTGCAGGTTAACGCGAATTGACCAGCCCGGCAACGTCGCTCTAGCTTTTCCCGGCCTCCCGGGCGAGTAGGCTCGATACCTCGTCGGGTTCGTCGAAACCGGGACGCACGAACGCGCGCGCCCTGGGAAACACTCGTTCGAGCGCCTCGCCGAGCCACACCAGGTCGGCGACCAACGGCGCCGCCTTCGAATCCGACGTAACACCCCGCTCAACCGCGTCGAGCCACGCCGCATGAGAGCGATCGATGCCGAGCAGCGCGACTTTCGCCGACCCGTCGTGGTCGGCCGGCCACTCGCGCTCATCCGGGTCGTCCTCCGCCAGTCCGCGAATCGCGCGATGAATCTTGACCGCGATCTGCAGGTGGAACCATGCGATCACCGCGCGCGGGTCGCCCGGATCGTGGCCTCGGTCCGGGTGCTCGCGCAGCCACGCACGTGCACGAGTGCAGTAGTCGTCCGCGCGCGCCTCGATCACCCGGTGCTCCGGTGGGATCGGCCGCGGCGGCCGCAACTCCGCAGTCGCCGCGGCGCCGTTCGCGGCAGCGTTCATCTCATCGATCATTTCCTGCATCCAGGCCGGCGGAGGCGGTGGCTGGTCCTGCGGCAGCGGGGGCGCCTCGACGATCTCCTTCAAGCCCGGATCGAGCCTGGCCTCGATCTCCGCGACGTCGGCAAACACGCGACAGCGTGACGTGAACGCGCACGTCTCGCACCAGCGATCGCAGTAGTTGAAGATGCCGACGATGAATCCGTCCCGAACCTCCATTGCGTGACCTCGCCGTCATCGCCGAGGAGCAATCGGCATGCCCGCCGCGGCGGCGCCATCAAGAGATCGCGCGAACGCAGCACCGCCAGAAACGCCCGGGATTCTCGGCATCGTCCTCCCCTGCCCGAGGAGGGCAGGATGCCGATCGTGTCAGCGATACCGAGCGCCGGGAACGTCGTTCCCGCCGATTCGTAGTGACTACTCCGGGCCCCCACACGCGACGCCGGCGTCTCAGGTCGAAGGTCCGGATGGCAGCAGACACGGCACGACCTGCCGACCGTGCCGCCGGTAGATTCGGAAATCCGAGTCCGTCGTGACGACAATCGGATCCGGCAGCGTCTCGGTCAGGCGCACGAGACACGCATCGGCCAGGCTCATGGGTACGCTCGCGTACTTCGCACGCAGATCGAGCACGGCTCCGAGCTCCTCGGCGAGGTCGAGCGCCAACTGGAGGTGCTCTTGCCGGAGCAATTGGTCGAGCGCCGCGGCCTGTGGCTGCCGCAGCAGATACAAGGCTTCGGACAGAACCGATTCGCAGGTCAACCAGGGTCTCGGCTGTCGCGGCAGCGTCTCCCGTGCCCAGGTGTGATGCGCCTCACGGGGATCGAGCAGGGCGACCAGCGCGCCGCTGTCAACGAGGCAGCTTCTTGGCACGGATCGCGTCTGCGAGCTTTCGTTTCTGGTCGGAACGGAATCTTCGCCGACCTGCAGGCCTGGCTGTCCACGATGCTTCGAGGATCTCTCTGAGGCCGCGCTCGACTCGTGGCGACGGCGCGTTCTGACTCAGGCGCTCGCGAACGACGTCGGACTTGGACACACCGCGGTCGCGCGACTCTCGTTCAAGCCGCTCAGCCAGATCGTCAGGGAGGCGAATCGTCAACGACTTCATCACGACATCGTAAGACACTCAAGGCAGTTATGCAAGACGACGGTTCGTATGTTAGTCTCCGTGTCATGAAGTCATGCATCGCCCCTCTCGTGATTGCCGGCCTCGCCGCGATTCCGGCTGTCGCTGCCGCGCAGAGCCCCGAGCAGAAGAGGCTCGAGGTCATGGCCGGCCAGTGGCGCATCGACATCGACCAGAAGGCGACACCGCTGTCACCGGCAACCAAGGCGTCGGGCACCGAGGAGTGCGAGTGGTTTGCCAACCGGCACGTCGTGTGTCGTGGCGAGGCCAAGGGCCCGGCAGGCACCTACGGCCAGATGCGAACATTGAGCTACGTTCCCGCGCGCAAGCAGTACGCGGCGTACACCGTCGACAGCCTGGGCACTGCGCTGGTGGCATACGGGCAGGTCAGCGGCGATACCTGGACGTTCACCACGGACCAGCCGTCGTTCAACGTCCGGTTGACGCTGAAGATCGCCGCGGGCGGGTACACGGCCCTCGCGGAGTTCGCGGGACCCGATGGCAAGTACATCCCGCTCTCGGAGGTCAAGGCCACGCGCGTGAAGTGACGATCAGCGCAATTGGAAGAGGCCGGCGACGTCGGGCTTGACGACCTTCCCCATCGCATTCCGCGGCAGCTCCGGAACCTGCCGGAGCGCACGCGGAATCTTGTATGGAGCCAGATAGGACTTCGCCCACTGCTGCAGATCGTCGAGCGACAGCGACGCACCATCGCGAAGCTCCACGGCGGCCGACACGCACTCGCCCCAGTCCTCGTGGCTGACACCGACGACGGCGCATTCGGCAATGGCGGGGTGGGTTCGCAGCACCTCCTCGATTTCGAGCGCGGACACCTTGAAGCCCCCCGTCTTGATGATGTCGATGCTGGTCCGTCCCAACAGGCGGAACGATCCGTTCTCGACGAGGGCGACGTCGCCCGTGCGAAACCAGCCGTCACGGAACGCCGCGCGCGTCTCGTCGGGGCGCCGCCAGTATTCGAGGAAGACGGCCGGGCCGCGCACCTCCAGCTCGCCTGGCGTGCCGTCGGCGACTTCGGCGCCTGATTCGTCCACGAGCCTGACTTCGACATCCGGCAGCGGAGAGCCGACGAATCCGGGCCGCCTCTCGCCCGCAACCGGATTGGACAGCGCCATGCCGATTTCGGTCATGCCGTACCGCTCGAGCAGCGTGTGGCCGCTGATGTCCCGCCAGCGTTCGAGCGTGCGAACCGGCAGCGCGGCCGAGCCGGACATCATCAGCCGAAGCGACGCCGCGCCTTGCGACCAGCGGTGACGCACGTCGGGCGAAGCGGACTCCCAGCAGGCGATGAGACGGTTGTAGATCGTCGGCACGGCGGTGAAGACGGTCACCTCGCCCGAGGCGAGCCGGGCCCAGACCGCGTCGGCGTCGAAGGACGGGAGGATCTCGCAGGTGGCGCGCACGGCGAGGGCCGACCCGAGCCCGTTGATGATGCCGTGCACGTGGTGAAGCGGGAGCACCAGGAGCAGGTGGTCGGCGGGCGTCCAGCGCCAGGCCTCGACGAGCGACGCGAT